>JBBRFZ010000101.1:0-9032 GCA_038241165.1 Burkholderiales bacterium
GGTGGAAATGCCGGTTACTGTGATCGCGACCGTCCCGGACCGGGGCGACGATCCGGTTGCGACATTCAAGTTAACCCTTTCCATGAAGAGAGTGCCTTAGTCATACCGCAAATTCGATCTTCAACAATTGCTTGCCGGTGAAAATCGGATATTTGGAACGTCCCCAATCCGACGGGTACAAATCAGCGGGGGAGACATCCGTACCTGTCCGTACTATGATGCATATGCGGACAAAAAAGATGAACGCTTTGCCAACTTAATGGCACTGACCGGAACATCCGCCCAATCACTTTGGGGAATTTATGGAGGTGTCTATGTCACTGTTCAATAAGGTGCTCGAAGAGCATGAGAAGAAAAATCCAGAGGTAAGTACCGCACAGGTTAATGCGGCAGCAGAGATGTCGGTTGTCCTGCAGGCATTTTCGTCCGATTATCATACGGCGGTATCTTCCGTTGCACGACCACTTCTCGAAGAATTCGTTAGTGATGCTTCGCGTAACGGCTTCTCAGCAGGCATTGAGGAAGGAACTGACGGAAACGGAAACCCGTTCATCTCGGTACGGCTCATCCCGGAGCGCGGTGCTGCCTTTGGCACTGATCGCTCGATCGAATGCGCCTTCGTTTTAAAAGGGCTGCTGCCTGAACAAAAAGTTGAACACGTGTCATATTTTGATCAGCGACCGGGGAAAAACGGCGTGACCAAAGATAAACTCGAAATCCAGTCCGTAAACAAAAGTGTACTGGAAAAGCTCCTGACCAAATTTCTCCACTCATCTCTGTCAACCAAAGACCGTGTCTAGCCGTGCGCTCAAGTGGAACTGCGGGATAAGGGTAACCGTTTGGCCCGTGTCTGGAGTAATGTAGCCTATAAAAGAAATGGCCCATGCAATCATGTCCAAGTGACGATTGCACCGGCCGGTTTTTGTGCTGTACTACTGCTTAGTGCTTGTCGCCCAGCACCTTGCCGTTGACCTTCTCACCATATTTGCAATTCTCGTCGTGATATTCCTTCTTGGTCTGTGCCACATTGTTTTTGAACCGGGGATCTTGCGGACGTTCATGCGACATGATGAAAGTGGCTACATCCCACGCTTCCTGATCGTTAAGTGTTCCGCCTTTCGCAAGCGGCATGTTGGCCTTGATGAATGCTGCAGCCGTATCGATACGGTGCATGCCGGCGCCCCAGTTGAATGATTCAGATCCCCACAGCGGCGGGAATACTGATTTTCCATCGGCCTTTTTACCTTCACCGTTCGCACCGTGGCAAACCTGGCAACTTTCGGTGTAAACGGTTTTTCCGCGGCCAGCATCGGGTGTGATGCCCGGTTTCGGCAGTGCAGGGTAGCCCGCGCCCTTCAGCTTTGCGCCTACAGGTGCGCCGCTGGACATCCAGTACGAATAGGTCACCAGCGCAATCATCTCCGGGCTGTCTGCTGCCGGGGCCGTGCCGTTCATGCTGTACTTGAAGCAACCCTGTATTCTTTGCTCGTAAGTGTTTACCTTGCTGTTCTTTGCACGATAGGCCGGGTAACGCACGTAAGCCCCCCATAATGGTGCCGAATTCGCCTTGCGTCCCGATGCCAGGTGGCAATTTACGCAATTCATGCCATTGCCTACATATTGTTTGGCATAGTTCTGTGTGTCGTCGAAAATATTCTTTCCCTGACGCACGATCTTGCCGAATTCGTTATTGGGAATATCGGCTTCGTTTGGCGGCGTAAATTCCGGCGCTTTAACAGGAACTGTTGCTGCGGTTTCGCTTGCAGCAACAGACGCGCCCGACAGGGTGATCATGGCCACAGCAATGCCGATGGCCATTAATATTGAGGTTGTGTTCTTCATTGTTGATTTCCATTCGTGGATTGTTGGTTGGCAAGAAAGGCTGATACTGCCTCTACCTGGCCAGCCGATAACTTGTCAGCAACCGATTTCATCAATCCCACCGGGTCATTGGTACGAGATCCGGATTTCATGGCTTCGATCTGGCTGGAAATATACATCGCAGATTGGCCGGTTATGGCAGGAAAACTTGCTCCCATGCCTCTACCACCAGGGCCGTGGCATTGAAAGCAGGCTGGAATTTCATGATCCCAATCGCCGACTGTGGCAATTGCTTCACCTTTACTCAGCAATGCCGCTTCGCCGCCTTCAGGTGCGAATGCCGGTACAGGCAATGCCGCATAATATGCCGCGATCAGCGTTACTTCCTTTTTGGATAGCGCTTTGGCAATCGGTTGCATGACATCGTGGCTGCGTTTGCCGGAACGGAAATTCATAAGCTGTTGTTGAATGTAGCCTGAATCAAGACCTGCCAGCCTGGGAAAGCCTGCTGCGGCTGTGCCGCCGCCATCCTCACCATGACACGCCTGACAAGCTGTTGTGCCTTGTTTGTTACCTTGCGCGGCGAGTGTCTTTGCCGCATCGGCAGCCTGGGCATACATCGGTATGCAGGTTAATGCCGCTAGTAATATTCGTTTCAAATTAGACTCCTTAAAAAATCGATTAAGACTGACAAAAGTTGTTTGGTCTGAACCCAAACAGGGTGTGTTATTTTCTGCCTGTTGTATTTACACACCAGGATATCAGCCGGACAAAGTCCGGCTTGTATGTCAACATTTTCGATTAGGCCAACCCAGCCCTTTGCACTACCAAGGCAAGGGTGGGACGACTGAATAACATCAGAAGATAATTAAATACTAATATAGTATGCAGCAATATCAATAGCAAGACGATCTTTTCCGGAATTTAACATTGCTCGTGTATGGCACCCCAAAAGGTGTAATACCAGGTTAATTCAAGGAAAATTGGTTCTGTCCCTGAATGCAACTGCGGGTTGATAACTGAATAACCCCCTTTTAGCGCCCTTCAGCATCATGCAATCATCCCAGCGGCAACAGTATTGTTGGTCGCCCCGTCAATCACGATAAAGCTGCCGGTAGCACGGTCGGTGGCATAGCTGTCGAACACCAGTGACTGCTGCACCCTGATCGCCACATGAGCGATATCGTTCATATGAAGGGTATCGGTGGTGTGCCGTCCCAGCGTGTTCACGTCGACGCGATAGTCCAAGGCCGAGAACAGACACTTCGCAGTGCGCGTGGTGTGCTTGACCAGGTACTTGCGGTTCTTGTCCAGCGGGGTTTCCGACAGCCAGCACAGCATCGCCGCGAACTCCTTTGCCACCTTCGGTAACGTGTCGTTTCTGACGAACATATCGCCGCGTGAAATGTCGATCTCGTCTTCCAGCGTCAGGGTCACTGATTGCGGCGCATAGGCCCGCTGCAGGTTGCCGTCATAGGTCACGATCTCCTTCACCCTGCTGTTACGGCCCGAAGGTAGTACGGTGATCTCGTCTCCGACCGCGATCTCGCCCGCTTCGATGCGCCCCATGAACCCTCTGAAGTCATGGTGTTCATCGGTCTGCGGGCGGCATACCCATTGCACCGGATAACGAAAGTCGGTGGTGTTGACGTCGTGATCGATCACGATGTTTTCCAGCAGATTCATCAGCGTCGTGCCTTGATACCAGTCCATGTTGTCGCCGCGATCCACCAGCATGTCGCCCATCAATGCCGACAGCGGGATGCAGGTGATATCGCTCAGGCCCAGCTGTACGGCGAACTTAAGATACTCGGCGCATATTTCGCTGAACCGGGCTTCGGAATAATCCACCATGTCCATCTTGTTTACTGCCAGCACGATGTGCGGAATGCCGACCAGGCTGGCCAGATAAGTGTGGCGGCGGGTCTGCACCAGCACGCCCTTGCGCGCATCGACCAGGATGACCACCAGATTGGCAGTACTAGCAGCAGTCACCATGTTGCGGGTGTATTGTTCATGGCCGGGTGTGTCGCCGATGATGAACTTGCGCTTCGGAGTCGCGAAGTAGCGGTATGCAACATCGATGGTGATGCCCTGCTCGCGCTCGGCCTGCAGGCCGTCAGTCAACAGGGAAAAATCCACGGCAGCCATGCCGCGCTTTTTGCTGGTTTTTGAAATGGCCGAGAACTGGTCCTCGAAGATCGATTTCGAGTCATGCAACAGACGTCCGATCAGCGTGCTCTTGCCATCGTCGACGCTGCCTGCGGTGATGAAGCGTAATAGTTGTGTTTCGTCGTTCATGGTTCGATCCTTATTCAATTTTCTCCAATCATTTCCCTCCCCTTGCAGGGGGAGGGCTAGGGTGGGAGTGAAAGCGTGGCGTACCCTCAGCGCTTCTACCCCCATCCTGACCTTCCCCCTGTAAGGGGGAAGGAATGGGTTAGTTAGAAATACCCTTCCTTTTTGCGCAACTCCATCGAGGCATCCGAGGTCTGGTCGTCCATGCGCGTGGCGCCGCGTTCGGTGACGCGCGTGATTGCGGTTTCGGCGATGATCTCCCGTGCATTGCTGGCGTGGGATTCCACCGGGCAGGTGCAGGTAATATCCCCGACCGTGCGGAATCGCACGATTTTCCTGACCACTTTCTCGCCTGCCTGCGGCAGTACCAGCTCGCTTACCGGCATCAGTCCGCCGGGACGCTGGATCACGTCACGCTCGTGAGCAAAATAGATGTGAGGTATCTCCAGCTTTTCGCGCTCGATATATTGCCAGATGTCCATTTCGGTCCAGTTTGAAATCGGAAACACGCGGATGTTTTCTCCGGAATGCACGCGGGTGTTGTAGATGTCCCATAATTCCGGGCGCTGATTCTTCGGGTCCCACTGTCCGAACTCGTCGCGGAACGAGAAGATTCGTTCCTTGGCACGCGATTTTTCCTCGTCACGCCGCGCACCACCCATGCAGGCATCGAAACCAAATTCGGCTATGGTCTCCAGCAGCGTCACCGACTGGAACACGTTGCGGCTTTGCAGTGCACTCTTCAGCACCACCGTTCCTTTTTTGATGGAATCCTCCAGAGAACGCACGATCAGCCGCTCGCCCAGTTCCGCGGCGCGCTTGTCGCGAAACGCGATGACCTCAGGGAAATTGTGCTCGGTATCGATATGCACCAGCGGGAACGGAAACTTCGCGGGACGAAACGCCTTCTCGGCGAGTCGCAGCATCACGATGGAATCCTTGCCGCCGGAAAACAGCAACGCCGGATTTTTGCACTCCGCAGCAACCTCGCGCATGATGTGTATCGATTCGCTTTCCAGCGCGTCCAGATGGGTAAAGGTGTGTGCAGTCATGCTGTCTTTCTCGATCAGTTCCATAATATTTTCCGTTTCAAGGATTCCGGTTCAGGCCAGTTCCTCACTATGCTCGTCGAGTGTCATTGCCGACACTCCTGTCCCATGCGCTATCTGCCTGTCCTGGCTGGCATGCAGGCCACACTCTTTGTTCTCGGGGTTTTCCCACCACCAGCGGCCGGAACGGATATCCTCACCCGGTGTAACGGAACGGGTGCAGGGCGCGCAGCCCAGACTGGGATAGAACTGGTCATGCAGCTTGTTGTAGGGAACATCATGCTGGCGGATGTACGCCCACACATCCTTGTTCGACCATTCCAGCAGCGGGTTAAATTTCTGCAATCTGTTGTCTTCATCGTACGAGGATATTTCCAGATTGCCTCGTGTCACTGCCTGGTCGCGGCGCATTCCCGTCAGCCACGCGCCCTTGCCTGCCAAGGCACGGCGCAATGGTTCGACCTTGCGCGCAAAGCAGCACGCCTTGCGCGCATCGATACTTTCGTAAAAACCGTTCACCCCGTTTTGTGCAATGTATCTTTCCACCAATGCATGATCAGGGAAATACACCTTTAGTTGCATGTCGTAAAAATTTTCGATCTTGTGCATCAGGTTGTAAGTCTCAGGCGGCAAACGACCGGTATCCAGACTGAATATTCCAATATCCAGACGGGCACGACCGATGATATCTGTCAGCACCATGTCTTCCGCACCCAGACTATTGGCAAATACCACCGGCGAAAAATCCCGGACTGCCGCAGCAAGCACGACCTGCACCTGTTCCACTTTTTGTTGCAATGTCATAGTTCACCTCCGCGTTGTACACGACGAAACAACGGCAGTCTTTCATCCGATGACGCCTGATAAAAAAATGAGAAGTCGTTCAAGCCCTTTAATGCCTCACCGATATCCTTGTCGGAGCGGGTGACAAAAGCATCGAACCCCACCCGCTGCAGGTAAAACATCTGGTCACGCAGCACATCGCCGATTGCACGCAATTCCCCTGCATATCCCAGCCTTGCGCGCAAATGATGGGCAATCGTGTATCCCCGCCCATCCGAAAATTTCGGAAAATCGACCGCGATGACCGAAAATTTTGCCAGGTAATTTCTCAGGTCTTCTGCCCGCTCATCACTGGCCAACCACACACCCAGTCCGGTGCGCGCTTGCAGCACATCGCACTGTGCCTGCCACACTTTCAACGGCACAATGATTTTGCCCGGAGGAACAACAGCGCTTTTCGGCGTGTCGCTTCCACTCAGGCGGAATACTGTCCAGTTGTCATCTGAAATAGTTCGGTTTTTGATGATCATGTCTTAAAACCTCGGCGAGTAGTACGGCGTGTCATAGGGAGTGCCTTTTTGCAGTAAGGCATATTCGGCACCAGCCAACGCTTTATCGTCTTCTACCAGTGCCGCATACACATGTTCCTTGAAAGGGCCATGACCGATACGGCGCACGGTATCGATGAAGCGCTCGTCGTCAAAACGCTCGCGCACATATACCTGCAGCAAGCGAGCTATCACCCCGGGCGTTTGCGCAAAAGTGAAAGAACGCCCGATGACCTTGCCCAGGCTGCTGTCATTGCCCTGCGCGCCGCCGATCGACACCTGGTACCACTCCTCACCGTCCTTATCCACGCCGAGTATGCCGATGTTCCCGACATGATGATGTCCGCAGGCATTCATGCATCCCGACATGTTCAGCTCTATCTCGCCGATGTCATGCTGAAAATCAAGGTTATCGAATCTCTCGGCGATCGCCTTGGCCAGCGGGATGGAACGCGCGTTGGCCAGTGAGCAAAAATCCCCGCCCGGGCAGCAGATGATGTCGGTCAATAGACCGATATTTGGCGTGGCCATACCCCGCTCCCTGGCCGCTTGCCACAAATCGAACAAGTCGGATTGCTTGACATCAGCCAGCACCAGATTTTGCATGTGCGTGACGCGCAATTCACCGTAGCTGAAACGCTCCGCCAAGTCTGCGGCCGCATCCATTTGATCGGCAGTCGCATCACCCGGCGCGATGCCAGTTTTTTTCAACGACAGAACTACCGCCGCATATCCAGGAACCTTGTGCGGTTTAACGTTGCGCTGTACCCAATTGGAGAAAGCCCTGTTCTCGCTCTGGTGTGCCGCAATGGCAGCATCGTGCTTCGGCAGTTGTGCATAATCAGGCGCGGTGAAGAAAGCCGCAACACGGTTCAATTCCTCGACTGTAATAGTGCATGGGCCGTTTTTGGTGAACTGCCAGTCGGCTTCCACTTGGCGTTTGAATTCCCCGATACCGAGCGCTTTCACCAGTATCTTGATGCGCGCTTTAAACATGTTGTCGCGGCGACCATACTCGTTGTACACGCGCACGATAGACTCCAGATACGAGATGGCATGCTGCCACGGAACGAAATCGCAAATCTCCGTGCCCAAGATAGGTGTGCGTCCCAGACCGCCACCCACAAGCACGCGAAAACCGACCTCGCCCTGCACATCCTTCACCGCCACCAGACCGATATCATGCACCGCTGTCGCCGCGCGATCTTCGCTTGCGCCGGTGATCGCGATTTTGAATTTGCGCGGCAGGTAGGCGAACTCCGGATGGAACGTACTCCACTGACGCAGTATCTCGGCAAAAGGACGCGGGTCGACGATCTCGTCGCGTGCCACACCAGCGAACTCGTCGCTGGTAATATTGCGTATGCAATTTCCTGAAGTCTGGTTGGCGTGCATTTCCACGCTGGCCAGATCCGCCAGAATATCCGGCACTTCTTGCAGTTTGATCCAGTTGAACTGGGTGTTCTGGCGCGTGGAGAAATGCCCACAGCCACGATCGTACTTGCGCGCAATAGATGCAAGCATGCGCATCTGTTGCGCACTCAGCAAACCGTAAGGTACGGCAATGCGCAGCATGTAAGCATGAATCTGCATGTACAGGCCGTTTTGCAAACGCAGGATGCGGAATTCATCTTCCGTCAGTTCACCTGACAAGCGTCGGCGCACCTGGTCACGAAACTGCGCGACGCGTTCGGCGGTAATCTGGTGATCGAATTGATCGTAACGATACATTTAGTTTTCCTCTGGCACTTCCTCTGGTACTTCCTCTAGTACTTCCTCTGGCACTTCCTCTAGCACTTTCTCGGCAGATACTTTTACCTCGGCCAGATAGCTCCTGGACACTGGCAACAACAACGCAGCAGCCAACGGAAATTTCCCACCATACTCCAGGATATACTCCACATCTGCATCTTCATCGTGGCGCAACGCCATACCTATGTATGCATGTTCACCGGCTTCTCCGACCACCACGCCGATGCGCCCGCCGCAGCCATTGAACCAGCTGACTTGTTTTGGCTTGTTGGGTTTATTGGTACTCATGATTCTTTCCTTGATATTTATAAAAATGCCATTCTGGTCCCGATGATCAACAACATGGTCGCCAGCACAGGACGCAATACTCTTTCCGGCACTCTGGCACTCAGATGACTGCCAATATAAATTCCTGGCAACGAGCCCAGCAACAGACTGCCCAGCAACACCAAGTCCACCGTGCCCAATGCCAGATGACCCATTCCGGCCACCGCAGTCAGCGGCACGGCATGCACGATGTCCGTGCCCACCACTTTCGCCGTTTGCATGCGCGGGTACAGGAACAACAGTGCGACCGCGCCCAACACACCCGCGCCAACCGAGGAGATCGCCACCAGCGTCCCGACAATGATGCCGGTGACTATCGTCGCGGCGGGCAGATGACGGTGATGCAACTCGTACACCGTGCCATCCTTGCGCAGCGCGATCTTCCTGATCCAGCCTTTCAACAGCAGCGCGCTAGCCGTCAGCAACAGGGCCACGCTCAATACCCCGGTCACCA
>JBBRFZ010000102.1:0-8889 GCA_038241165.1 Burkholderiales bacterium
GAAATGGTGATGCCGGGTGACAACGTCAGCATCACGGTTACGCTGATCAATCCGATTGCGATGGAAGAGGGCTTGCGTTTCGCGATTCGCGAAGGCGGTCGTACCGTCGGTGCAGGTGTGGTTGCAAAGATTATTGAGTAAAAAAATGAGAAGGGTAATGGGAGAAGAGAGAAGGGTTTGCTCTTCTCCCTTCTCTCTTCTCCCTTCCCGAGTTTAGGCCAGTAGCTCAATTGGTAGAGTATCGGTCTCCAAAACCGAGGGTTGGGGGTTCGAGACCCTCCTGGCCTGCCAGAAAGCAAGTTATTAAAGTTAAACGGAATAATCGCGCATGGTAGACAAAATAAAATTGCTTGTGGCCTTTTTGCTGGTTGCGGCGGGTATAGCAGGTTATTACTATTTGCACGACAGTCCGTCAGTGCTGAGGCTCGTTTCAATACTGGTTGGTCTGTTGCTGGCCACCGGGGTGGCATGGACCAGTGAATCAGGCAAACGATTTTTTACCTTTGGCGGGGATTCTGTTGCCGAAGTGAAACGCGTGGTTTGGCCGACACGCAAGGAAACAATACAGACTACCGCGGTGGTGATCGCATTTGCAGTCACCATGGCTTTGTTTTTGTGGGCGGTGGATGCAAGTCTGATGGTCGTGGTGAATAAGATGATGGGACGGAGCGATTGATGGCCATGCATTGGTATGTTGTTCATACGTACTCGCAGTTTGAGAAAAGTGTGCAGCGCGCATTGGCTGAGCGCATTCAGCGCGAGGGTATGCAAGACAAATTTGGCCAGATTCTGGTGCCGGTCGAAGAGGTGGTGGAACTTAAGTCGGGTCAGAAGAGCATTACCGAACGCAAGTTTTTCCCCGGTTACGTGCTGGTCGAGATGGATATGACCGACGAAAGCTGGCACCTGGTAAAAAGTACACCCAAGGTGACCGGATTTCTGGGTGGTTCGGCGATGAAGCCCACGCCGATCAGCGAGAAGGAAGTACAGAACATAATGCAGCAAATGCAGGCGGGTGTTGAAAAACCGAGGCCAAAAGTGTTGTTTGAAGTGGGCGAACTGGTGCGGGTCAAGGATGGTCCGTTTACCGATTTTAACGGTTCGGTTGAAGACGTTAATTACGACAAGAGCAAAATTCGTGTGGCGGTGACCATCTTTGGCCGTTCTACACCGGTGGAGTTGGATTTTGGCCAGGTAGAAAAGGCCTGAAAATCTCATTCCTGGGATATCAGGTCTGAGCGCAAGAGAAGTATTTTTTAACGGGGAGCGTATTGAAAGAACGTTCTCAAAACCGTAGCGAGCGATTTGAGTGCAAGGCGCACGGAACGCAGCGACCGAGACATACCATTTGGTAGGCGAGGAAGCGAGTACCGCGCAACGCGGCAATCGAATCGCGCAGTAGGTTTTGGAATGTTCTGTGCAGTATGCGTTTAACCCACTGACTAAGGAGTAGTAACATGGCAAAAAAAGTTGTCGGCTATATCAAGCTGCAAGTGCCTGCTGGCAAGGCGAATCCCAGTCCACCTATCGGCCCTGCATTGGGTCAACGCGGCCTGAACATAATGGAGTTCTGCAAGGCGTTCAACGCGCAAACCCAGGGTGTTGAACCGGGTCTGCCGATTCCTGTGGTGATCACCGCATTTGCGGACAAGAGCTTCACTTTCATCATGAAGACCCCGCCTGCGAGCATTCTGATCAAGAAGGCTGCCGGTATACAAAAGGGCAGCAAAACGCCCCATACCGACAAAGTGGGCAAGTTGACCCGCAAGCAAGCGGAGGAAATCGCAACGACCAAGATGCCTGACCTGACGGCCGCCGACATGGACGCAGCGGTGCGAACCATCGCCGGAAGTGCGCGCAGTATGGGCATCACAGTGGAGGGCATATAACATGATCTCCAAACGATATAAGGCAATTGCGGCCAAGGTCGATCGCAACAAAATGTATCCCCTGAATGATGCGCTGAGCTTGGTCAAGGAAAATGCCGTAGCCAAGTTTGATGAATCCATCGATGTTGCGATCAACCTCGGCATTGATGCAAAAAAGTCTGATCAATTGGTGCGCGGTTCGGTCGTGCTGCCCAAAGGGACTGGTAAAACGATGCGCGTCGCAGTGTTCGCGCAAGGCGCCAAGGCTGAAGAGGCCAAAGCGGCCGGCGCAGACATCGTTGGTTTCGAGGATCTTGCAGAATCAATCAAGGGCGGCAATCTGGACTTTGATGTGCTGATTGCAAGTCCAGACGCAATGCGTTTGGTTGGTCAGTTGGGGCAGATTCTCGGCCCGCGCGGCTTGATGCCTAACCCAAAAGTGGGAACGGTATCTGCCGATGTTGCGGGTGCGGTAAAGAATGCCAAGGCTGGACAGGTTCAGTACCGTACCGACAAGAACGGTATCGTGCAATGCACCATCGGGCGCGCTTCGTTCGCGCCGGATGCGCTGCGTGAAAACCTGCTCGCATTGGTGGATGCATTGAACAAAGCCAAGCCGGCCGCATCAAAGGGCATTTACCTGAAAAAGGTTTCGCTCTCCAGCACCATGGGTGCGGGTGTCCGGGTTGAGCAGGCCAGTCTGGTAGCGGGCTGATCCGGTTTTAAGGATTTGTCGGCGAGCATACTTCTCGCCGGCATTTGATTTTGGACTGCTGGCGGTTATGCAGCATCCAAGACCGTAGGTGTCGAAGGCGCGGTTGGTCTGAGACTTAAATTGCCGGATTGCTCCGGCGGCCCACGCAGATGGTGTGTCCGCGAGCAGGAAGTGCTGTTTTCCTGGCTCATGGTCGCTGTTGTAAACGATGGAATGTGCGCGAGTGCATTCCGGAAACTGGAGGAAGACTTGAGTCTCAATCTGCAAGAAAAGAAAGCCGTGGTAGCGGAAGTCGGTGCACAGGTTGCGCAGGCTCAAACTATCGTCTTGGCAGAATACCGTGGCATCCAGGTTGCCGATATTACCAGGCTTCGTGCTGACGCACGCAAGTCTGGTGTGTATTTCCATGTGTTGAAAAACTCTTTGGCTCGTCGTGCGGTCCAGGGAACACCTTTTGAAGTGCTGGCCGAAAAAATGTTTGGACCTCTTGTGTATAGCATGAGTGCCGATGCGGTCGCTGCGGCAAAAGTGGTGTTCGATTTTGCCAAGACCAATAGCAAGCTGGTGATCAAGGCCGGCGCAATGAGTGGTTCCATGATGTCTGCGGAGCAAGTCGCTGTGCTAGCTGCCACACCAAGCAGAGACGAGTTGATTGCGCAATTGATGGCAACCATGAATGCGACGACTGCAAAGTTTGTTCGCACACTGGCTGCGATCCGCGACAAGAACGAAGCCGAAGCTGCCGCTTAATATTTTTGAATTTACTGAACTGAACTAGGAGAACAACATGTCTGCAACTAATGCTGATGTAATGGACACAATTGCCAAGATGACGGTGCTGGAATTGTCCGATCTGATCAAACAAATGGAAGAAAAATTCGGTGTGTCTGCAGCTGCAGTCGCTGTTGCGGGACCCGCCGCCGGAGCCGGCGCTGCTGCCGCCGCTGAGCAAACCGAGTTTACCGTAATGCTCAAGGGCGCCGGTGACAACAAGGTGAGCACTATCAAGGCAGTGCGCACCATTACCGGTCTGGGACTGAAAGAAGCCAAGGATCTGGTTGACGGCGCACCTAAAGCTATCAAGGAAGGCGTGTCCAAAGCTGATGCCGATGCAATATTGAAACAGTTGGTTGAAGCTGGCGCGGTTGCCGAAATCAAGTAAGGTTTTACGCCGTGAAAAGGCTGGCGGTTTACCGTCAGCCTTTTGCCGCTTTAAGAAGGCAACGGCCAGGTAACCTGAAAATGTTGTCTGACCCATGTCTTTTGTTAAGGCATAACCAGTGGTTATGCCTGCTTTGCAACTTTGTTGTCCCTTGATCGTGGAGATTATATGAGCTACTCTTTTACCGAAAAAAAACGTGTCCGTAAAAGTTTTGCGAAGCGTGTTGGTGCTTTGCCGGTTCCATTCCTGTTGTCCACCCAGCTGGAATCTTTCGCCGCATTTTTGCAGGCTTACACTCCGCCGGAACAGCGCAAAAATGATGGTTTGCAGGCTGCCTTCAACGGCATCTTCCCGATCCACAGCCATTCCAAGAATGCGCGTCTGGATTTCGTCAGCTACCAGTTGGGCATGCCGCCGTTCGACGTGAAAGAATGCCGCCAGCGCGGACTGACCTATGCCTCGCCGTTGCGTGCACGCGTGCGCCTCACCATCATGGACAAGGAGGCATCGAAGCCAACCGTCAAGGAAGTGAAGGAGCAGGAAGTCTACATGGGAGAAATCCCGCTGATGACCCACACCGGCTCGTTCGTGATCAACGGCACCGAGCGTGTCATCGTTTCCCAATTGCACCGCTCACCGGGCGTGTTCTTCGAACATGACCGCGGCAAAACACATTCTTCAGGCAAGCTGTTGTTTTCCGCGCGCATCATTCCGTATCGCGGCTCCTGGCTTGATTTCGAATTTGATGCAAAAGACTACGTGTACTTCCGTATCGACCGTCGCCGCAAGATGCCGGTCACCATATTGTTGCGCTCGCTGGGTTACAGCAACGAAGATATGCTCAAGATGTTCTTCGAATTCGATGCGTTCCATCTAAGCAAGAAGGGCATGCAGTTCGAGGTGGTGCCGGAGCGTTTGCGCGGAGATACCGCACGTTTCGACATTCTGGGCAAATCCGGCAAGGTCATCGTGGCCAAGGACAAGCGCATTACCGTGCGCCATATCCGCGAAATGGAAGAGGCTGGGATCACCAAGCTTGATGTAACGGAAGAGTTCCTGATTGGCCGTGTGATTGCGGAAAACGTCGTTGACAAGGATAGTGGTGAAATCATCGCCAACGCGAATGACGAGATCACCGAAACGTTGTTGCATGCTTTGCAAGAAGCGGGCATCAAGAAAATCAATACCCTGTACACCAATGATCTTGACCATGGCGCATTCATATCGCAAACCTTGCGCGCCGATGAAACCACGGATCAATGGACAGCACGTGTGGCGATTTACCGCATGATGCGCCCCGGCGAACCGCCCACCGAAGATGCGGTGGAAAACCTGTTCAATGGATTATTCTTTAACGAAGATCGCTATGACCTGTCAGTCGTGGGCCGGATGAAATTCAACCGTCGTGCCGGACGAGAAGAGTTGACCGGCGCATCGATTTTGTCCAATGAAGACATCGTTGCAGTGGTGAAGATTCTGGTTGAGTTGCGCAATGGACATGGCGAGATCGATGATATCGATCACCTCGGCAATCGTCGCGTGCGTGCTGTGGGCGAGCTGGCTGAGAATCAGTTCCGTGCCGGCCTGGCCCGTGTGGAGCGCGCCGTCAAGGAACGTCTCGGCCAGGCTGAAACAGACAACCTGATGCCGCATGATCTGATCAATGCCAAGCCGATCTCGGCGGCGGTCAAGGAATTCTTTGGTTCCAGCCAGTTGTCCCAGTTCATGGACCAGACCAATCCCTTGTCCGAGATCACCCACAAGCGCCGCATCTCCGCGCTTGGACCCGGCGGTCTGACCCGTGAACGTGCCGGCTTTGAAGTGCGCGACGTGCATCCGACCCATTATGGCCGCGTTTGCCCGATCGAGACTCCAGAAGGCCCGAATATCGGCCTGATCAATTCGCTGGCATTGTATGCACGCACCAACGAGTACGGTTTCATCGAGACACCCTATCGTAAGGTGTCCAAGGGCAAGGTGTCTGACGATGTCGATTATTTGTCGGCCATCGAGGAAGGCAAATTCACCATCGCCCAGGCGAATGCCGAACTGGACAAGAAGGGCCACTTCACCAACGATATAGTGTCGGCGCGCCATCACAACGAATTCGTGCTGGCGGCTCCGGACCAGATGGAATATATGGACGTGTCTCCTTCGCAGGTCGTGTCGGTAGCCGCTTCGCTCATCCCGTTCCTGGAGCATGACGATGCCAACCGCGCTCTGATGGGTGCGAACATGCAGCGTCAGGCTGTGCCTTGCCTGCGCGCGGAAAAGCCGCTGGTGGGTACCGGTCTTGAGCGCACAGTGGCAGTGGACTCCGGTACGACCGTGCAGGCCTGGCGCGGTGGGCGTATCGATTATGTGGATGCGGCCCGCATCGTGGTTCGCGTCAACGACGAAGAAACCACCGCCGGGGAAGTCGGTGTGGATATCTACAATCTGACCAAATATACCCGTTCCAACCAGAACACCAACATCAACCAGCGTCCGCTGGTCAAGGTGGGCGATGTGATTGCGCGCGGTGACGTGGTGGCTGACGGCGCTTCCACCGACATGGGCGAGTTGGCTCTGGGTCAGAACATGCTGGTCGCATTCATGCCGTGGAACGGCTACAACTATGAGGACTCGATTTTGATCTCCGAGCGGGTATCGGCGCAGGACCGCTTTACTTCAATCCACATCGAAGAGCTGACCATTGCGGCACGAGATACCAAACTTGGTGCGGAAGAGATCACCCGAGACATCCCTAATCTGGCCGAAGCCCAATTGGCTCGTCTGGACGAATGCGGCATCGTGCATATTGGTGCGGAAGTGGCAGTCGGCGACGTGTTGGTCGGTAAAGTAACACCCAAAGGCGAAACCCAGTTGACCCCGGAAGAAAAATTGCTGCGTGCAATTTTCGGCGAGAAGGCTTCCGACGTAAAAGATACCAGCCTGCGAGTGTCAACCGGCAGTTCCGGAACGGTGATCGACGTGCAGGTGTTCACCCGCGAAGGGCTGCAGCGCGACAAGCGCGCCCAGCAGATCATCGACGACGAGCTGAACCGTTACAAGAAGGATCTGGTCGACCAGATGCGTATCGTGGAAGAGGACGTATACGCGCGTCTGGAAAAATTGCTGCATGGCAAGGTCGCCAACGGCGGTCCGAAAAAACTTGCCAAAGGCACGAAGCTGAGCAAGGAATATCTGCATAGTGTCGAGCATCATCAATGGTTTGATATTCGCGTTGCCGGTAATGAAGTGGCCGCACAGATGGAACAGGTCAAGGAAGGTCTGGCGCAAAAGCGTGCCGAATTCGATGCGGCATACGAATTGAAGAAGAAGAAGCTGACCCAGGGCGACGAGTTGCAAGCCGGTGTGCAGAAGATGGTCAAGGTATATGTCGCAGTGAAACGTCGTCTGCAGCCGGGCGACAAGATGGCTGGTCGACACGGTAACAAGGGCGTGGTGTCGCGTATCGTGCCGGTGGAAGACATGCCGTACATGGCGGATGGCACACCTGTAGATGTGGTGTTGAATCCGCTCGGCGTGCCATCGCGGATGAATATCGGTCAGATTCTGGAGACACACCTGGGCTGGGCTGCAAAGGGTCTGGGCAGGAAGATCGACACGATGCTGCAAACCAACGCAAAGATTACCGAGGTGCGCAAATTCCTCGGCAAGATTTACAACCACCATAACGGTCAAACTGTTGATCTTGAATCATTCAATGACGATGAGATCATCGAGTTGTGCCGCAACCTGAAAAACGGCGTGCCATTTGCGACGCCGGTGTTCGACGGTGCCAGCGAAGAAGAGATCAAATACATGCTGGAGTTGGCTGATCTGCCGATGTCGGGACAGACCACACTGCACGACGGACGTACCGGCGAGGCCTTCGATCGTAAAGTGACGGTCGGCTACAAGCACATTCTGAAGCTGCACCACTTGGTGGATGACAAGATGCACGCACGCTCCACCGGACCTTACAGTCTGGTGACGCAGCAGCCTTTGGGCGGCAAGGCTCAGTTTGGTGGTCAACGCTTCGGTGAAATGGAAGTGTGGGCACTGGAGGCATACGGCGCGGCTTACACCCTGCAGGAAATGCTCACGGTCAAGTCGGATGACGTGGCCGGGCGTACCAAGGTTTATGAGAGCATCGTCAAGGGAGAGCACAAGATCGATGCCGGCATGCCGGAGTCATTCAATGTGGTCATCAAGGAAATCCGTTCCCTTGCGATCGATATGGATCTGGTGCGTCACTGACAATAACCCACGAGTTAAATCACGTGGGTTATCGCGTAATTTTTTAGCCGCACATTTTGCTGATAAAAGGCGAATAGGAGTCTCAAATGAAATCACTATTGGATTTGTTTAAACAGGTCACACAAAAAGAAGAATTCGACGCGATCAAGATCGGTCTTGCTTCACCGGAGAAAATCCGGTCGTGGTCCTACGGCGAGGTCAAAAAGCCGGAAACCATCAACTATCGCACCTTCAAGCCGGAACGTGACGGTCTGTTCTGCGCGAAGATATTCGGACCGGTAAAGGATTACGAGTGCCTGTGCGGCAAGTACAAACGCCTGAAGCATCGCGGTGTGATCTGCGAAAAATGCGGCGTGGAAGTGACTCTGTCCAAGGTGCGTCGCGAGCGCATGGGGCATATCGAACTGGCCAGCCCGGTTGCGCATATCTGGTTCCTGAAATCCCTGCCTTCACGTCTTGGCATGGTGCTGGACATGACATTGCGCGACATCGAGCGCGTGCTGTACTTTGAAGCCTATGTGGTGACCGAGCCCGGCATGACACCTTTGAATCGCGGCCAGTTGCTGTCCGAGGATGACTATCTCGCCAAGACCGAAGAGTACGGCGATGAGTTTTCAGCGACCATGGGTGCTGAAGGTGTTCGTTCCTTGCTGGGCAGCCTGGATGTCACTTCCGAAATCGAAACGATACGTGCTGATTTGGCCGCAACCGGTTCGGAAACCAAGATCAAGAAATACGCCAAGCGTCTGAAGATACTGGAAGCGTTTAACTCGTCCGGCATCAAGCCGCAATGGATGGTGATGACCGTGTTGCCGGTATTGCCCCCGGAATTGCGTCCGCTGGTGCCATTGGATGGAGGTCGTTTTGCAACTTCCGATCTGAATGATCTGTATCGTCGC
>JBBRFZ010000103.1:0-8598 GCA_038241165.1 Burkholderiales bacterium
ATACGGTACGGGCAAGCCTGACCAAGCTGCTTGAAAAAAGATTGATAAGTGTAGATGCCAAGCTGGGCGACAACTTTATCGACCCCGGCGATTTCTTTGGTATGACTAATACAAACACCGCAACGCCCGAGGTAGGTGAGCAAGAACATGCCAGGATCGATGCGGATGCGGAATTCCTCCGGCAAAACGGCTACTACGTCAGCATGGCTCGAAAGTCTGCTGTTCAGCCCCAGCGCGCGGAAGGACACAAAATTTTGGTACTCATTATCGAGGACGATCCGGATATCATCAATCTGTTGATGATATGCCTCAAGCTTGAAGGCTTCGAAACGCGTGCCGCTTCGAACCGCGACGAGATCATCAGCGCGTTTCGCACCCCTCCTTTGCCCGACCTGGTATTGCTGGATGTCAGACTGCCGGACATCAATGGCTTCGATATCCTGACCAGGATTCGCCAGCATCAGGCGATCAAGACACTGCCTGTCATCATGCTGACCGCGGAAGCGACGCGCGAAGCTGTGCTCAAAGGATTGGTGGGCGGAGCAGACGGCTTTGTCACAAAGCCATTTAAAATCGATCGCCTGGTCAATGCAGTGAAGACGGTACTCGGCCTGAAGTTCGATCCAAATGACAATTAACTTTACCCTTTTCGATGGTGAAACAGCCCACACTGCGTATGACCGGGCTTTTTTCACGATCAAAATTATTTTGGCCTGAAAAGTTAAAGTTCAGGATCTGCCTCCTGGTTGGCTTATTTCGATAACATGATGAAACTCGAACCATTCAAGCATCGTAACCTGGACATGGATGATCTTTTGTCGCGTCCGGACCTGCGCGCCGAGGCGGACCGCGACCTTGCCCGGCGTTCCATCGCCGGCCTGTTCTCGTATTTCATTCTGTGGCTGATCATCTATTTTACGAGACAACACGAGATCAACAGGATCCTGATGGAATTTCTGGGATTCATCCTGGCGGCAGTCACGGTCGGGAGGCTCTATTTGGCATTAAGATTCGATGAGCTATATGCCACCGGGATACGGCGTTGGCGTTTCCTGTTTTCATCTGGAACGATTTTGTCAGCCTTGGCATGGGGCGGTGTGTGTGTTTTGACGCTGTATATCAACGAGCTTGGGCCAGCTTCTGTGGTGGTCCTGCTGGCCACCGCGGGCATCGCCGCCGGCGGAATCGTTACTATGGCTCCCACAGTCTGGCTGGGCGGGATTTTTCTGGTTTGTCTGTTGCTGCCTATCACCCCATTCACCCTTACGACAGGAGACGCCCAGGAAAGAGCGGTTACCTTGCTGATCATCGTCTTTCTTTTTTCCATGCTGTTCATGTGGCGTCGGCTGCATATCGAATACTGGCAGGCCCTCGCCTCGCGGGCTGAACTGGTACGTGCCAAGGAGGCTGCAGAAGCGGCCAATCTCGCCAAGGGACAATACATCGCCAATGCCAGCCATGAATTGCGTACGCCGCTGACCGCCATCCTCGGTGCGCTGGATTTGGTCGAGAACGGCATGTCCGGAAGCGTGCCCCCGCATCTCCGGAAACTGGTTGAAATGGCATACCAGAACGGCAAAAATCTGTCGGCACTGATCAACGATGTGCTGGACTTAGAGAAATTGGACATCGGCAGGATGTCGTTCAACTGCCGCCCGATGGCACTGATGCCTTGTATCCGCAGCGCGCTCGACCTGAATCAATCCTATGCCGAACGTTATCGGGTAGCACTTGCATTCGAGAATACGCTACCCGAAGAAAACCAGGTGATCGCCGACGGCCAGCGTGTACTGCAAGTGATGGCAAACCTGCTTTCCAATGCCGTCAAACACTCTCCCGCAGACAAAATTGTTCTGGTTTCGTTCCAGAAAATGAACGGCTGCTTGCGTGTCGCCGTCAAGGATCGCGGTCCCGGCGTACCGGAGGCGTTCCGCGAACACATCTTCGATAAATTCGCCCAGGCAGGCAACTCATCCACAAACAAGGAACACGGCACCGGTCTCGGCCTGGCGATCAGTAAGGCGATCATCGAGGGCATGGGCGGGACCATCGGCTTCGACTCTGTGGCCGGACAGGGCGCGACGTTTTATTTCGACCTGCCGTTAGTGCAGCCATCTTAGGAAGCACCGGTAATTCAGGGTGAAACTTTGAATACTGCTACCTCAGTATTGACTTCATACAATCATCTTCTTCTGCCATCACGAAAATAAGCAGTATTGTCATAATACTCGGCGCAATTGTTGTCTGTCGCCCATCCCGGCACGCCGAGCAAAGGTAGCGGAGACAGATCGCGGGTACTGCGACAATGATTCGGGGACACCAGATAGTCCGCCACTAAACGGGCCAGATGCCTTGTTCGCTGTTCCGCATCCCACGCAAAAAACGCCGGCTCCACAGCCATCAGCAAGCCCTGCCCGGTCATGCCGATATAGGGTTGCAGTGCCTTTTCATACAGACCATGACCGAACAGGTAGAACCCCATGCTCGCCCTCACCTGTTCGCGCCGTTGCCAGAACAATTCCTTCCATTTGAAACCGCGCAGCAACCCGGCCAATTCTGCATCGGAATACACGATGAGCACCCCGGATTCATCCACCAGGGTGTTTACGTCGCGCACCGCACCGCGTTGGCTACCGGTTTCAACTACAGTATCCTTATCCATCAATGCGCGGTAATGACGTGCATTGATTATTGCCTTGGATTTGGGAAAAGTCAGCCAAACCAGCGCATTGAACAGATCATGAAAATTATGCGCGCGCATCTGCACCTCGCCTGTCAGATAACAGCGTGGTTCATATTGCGCTTCGAAAGATAACTTGCCGCATTCCTGTGGCACAAAGCGCAACGGCATTCCGCTTTGGACGGTGATGGGCGGATCACTTGCGGCAAGCAGTTTGTTGCAATCCTGTAAACCGGGAAAGTCTTCCCCGTCAAAATCGGCAAGTATTGGATGCAGCGTGGCGAACAGCGGTGATTCCAATAATGCTGCCCTGTTCCACTCGGGTGATTGTTTCATGCGCTTCGTGTAATAGCGTGCATTGCCGGACTAGCGCGGAATCAGGGACTGACCTTTACAGGCAAGCCAAGCTCGATGATGCGATTTGCAAACGCTTGCAAATGTTCTGCTGATAATGCAGACAGGCGCGGTGCCTCAGCCTGCATCGAAGGGCGCGCCAAGCTGTAGAGCAGCACGCCCTGCGGTCGATGTCCATCGCGCAGCAGTGCGGCGACAAACTCAAGATAATCGTCTTCGTCCTGACTGGACGGCGATTCGCCGTCCAGTGCGAACCAGCAGGTTTGCAGCCAGGTAGGGCAGCATTCGATCGCGGCGGCAAGATTAGCGCGGACTTTGTTCATGCTGATGCGGATGTCGTTGACACGCTGTATTCCGGCCTCGCTGGCGCGATCCAGTTTGAACCAGACTTCACCGTTGAGCTTCGCCATGTCGCGCAGACCTTGCCGGACTTCATTGCGATACAGCAGGCTGCCGTTGGTGATCAGCACGGTTTTCACGTCATCCGGCAACACCATCTCGTGACGCACACGTGAGATCAGTTCGATGACCCGGACAAATTCGGCGCTGCTGGTCGGTTCCCCGTTGCCCGATAGCGCGATGTCATTGATGCGCCGCGCGCCTTCCGGCACGCGTTTTTGCATGAAATCGCCGTGTAACAGCTCATGAAGGAAACCGCGTAACTCGTTTTCCAGAACCGCCATATCTACCGCCGGTGCTGCACCACGGCTCAGATCGGGAACCTGGCAGTAGATGCAGCGCCAGTTACAGGCATTGTTGGTATTGAGATTGATGCCGACCGAAACACCGCCGGCACGGCGCGATACCACCGGATAGACATAACGCAAATCCGCGCTGTCCCGGTCGTGATTGATGGTGTTGAGTTCTTTTGAATTCAAGTGCGGCTCAAAGTTTTCCAAGCGGAATATATTTCGCCGGATCGACCGGTTTGCCGAAACGGCGCACCTCAAAATGCAGTTCTACCTGACTTGCATCGGTCTTGCCCATAAGCGCGATCTTTTGCCCACGCGTGACGCTCTGTCCTTCCTTCACCAGTATCTTGTCGTTATGCGCATAGGCACTGAGAAAAGTATTGTTGTGCTTGATGATGATCAGCTTGCCATAACCGCGCAAACCGCTTCCACTATAGACAACCTTGCCGGATGCGCTGGCCAGGATCGGTTGACCGAGTTTGCCCGCGATATCGATACCCTTGCGGCGATCCGATTCTGAGAATTGTCCGATCAGTTTGCCCGTGGCGGGCAAAATCCATTCCGGCACGGGTTCCTCGCTGACATCAGCGTTATCGTCAACTGCTATGACAGATGCAGCCGGAGGTGCTTTGGCTACGGCCGTTGCTGCTGAAGTGGTCTGTTCCTGGATCTTGTCGATCTGAGCCATGGCCGTCGCGCTGTATGGAAGTTTCGCCACCCTGGGCTGATCCTTTACCAGGATATCGATCGGCTTGACCGCAACCGGAGCGGCAGGCCCGGCCCTGTTCGGGAACAGGATAATTCTCTGGCCTATCAAGATCCGGCCGGGATCCTTGATACCGTTCATTTGAGCGAGATCGTGATAATCAAAACCATAATTGAAAGCAATACTGAACAGGGTATCGCCCTTTTGCACGACATACGAGGCGGGGCGCCAGTCTTTTTCGCGCGGAGAGTTGTTTTCCTTGGCGGCATTTTTTTGAGCTTCGGCACGCTCGAAGACCGGTGGACGCTGAATACTTGAGGTACAACCCGCCAACAGCCCTGCTATCAACAACGAGAGAAGAATCCTATTTACTATCATGCCTTACCCATCAATAACGGTACGAATTTCACCGGTTCAAGCTGGGTTTCGCGGAATCCGCGCGCATCGCGTTCAACCAGATACAGCCATTGCGTTTGCATCCCCACCGGTAACACCATTCTACCACCGACCGCCAACTGCTCCCGCAGCACCGCCGACAACGTGGGCGCTGCAGCAGCCATGATGATGCCGTCAAACGGACCGGCTTCCGGCAAACCGCCCGTGCCATCGGCATACCGCACGCTGACGTTGCGAATCTTCAGATCATACAATTGTTTTCTGGCGCGTTCATAGAGCGGCTTGATGCGCTCCACGGTATAGACCTCGCGCGCCAACTGCGCCAGCACCGCAGCCTGATAACCGCAACCGGTGCCGACTTCCAGCACGCGGCCAAGCGGGCGGTCTACCCCGTCGCTGGGGGCACGCAGCACTTCAATCATGCGCGCCACGATGTAAGGCTGGGAGATGGTCTGGTTGTAGTTGATCGGCAACGACACGTCATCATAGGCACGACTCGCCAAGGCCTCATCGACGAACAAATGCCGCGGCACTTCGAACATTGCCGCCAGCACGGCCTCATCCTTGATACCCTGTTCGCGCAGCCGCTCGACCAGACGTGCGCGGGTGCGCTGCGAGGTCATGCCGATGCCATTAGGACTCCTGTTCACTAGACTTGAGCCAGCCAACCGCGAACCGCATCAAGCTGGCTGTATTGCGTGAGGTCAATCTGCAGCGGCGTCAGCGAAACCTGCTGTTGCGCAACGGCCTGAAAATCGGTGCCTTCACCCGCGTCCTGCGCCTGGCCCGCCGCACCCACCCAATACACCGTCTCACCGTGCGGATTGCTGGCCTTCACCACCGGCTCGGCTTTATGCCGCTTGCCGAGGCGCGTCACTGCTATGCCCCGCAATCGATCATGGGGCACATCCGGCACATTCACGTTGAGTAGCCAGGGATGGCTGTGCTGCTGCTTGGCAAAGCGTTGCACCAAATCTGCCGCAACTTTGGCGGCAGTCTCGTAGTGCGAAAATTCATGGCCTACCAGCGACACCGCTATTGAAGGGATTCCGAGCAAAAACCCCTCCGTTGCCGCCGCCACTGTGCCGGAATAAATGGTGTCATCACCCATATTTGCTCCGGCGTTGATGCCCGACACCACCATGTCGGGCTGATGATCCAACATACCTGTCACGGCCAGATGCACACAGTCGGTCGGGGTGCCGTTTACATAATAAAAACCGTTGGCGGCACGACGCAGCATGAGCGGGCGATCCAGGGTTAGGGAATTGCTTGCGCCGCTGCGATCACGTTCGGGGGCGACCACCACCACATCCGCGATCCTCGCCAGATGTTCGGCGAGACAGGTCAGGCCGGGGGCGAAATAACCGTCGTCATTACTGATCAGAATACGCATTGGAGATTACGGGTTGGATATTGAATTTCGATGCGATTGTGCCACAAGTCCGGTAGAGATGCCGCTCAATTACCCGCAGCAACATGGGTTGGCGGGAAAAGTGGCGTTCATTACGAAACATCAGGAGGCGTTAGAACTATGTATGTTGTGCTGAATGACGAAAGTCTTGATGCAGTTCATTGACGACGCCATGAAGGAGCAAAATAATAATGACACCAGCAACTGAAAAGGCCACAGAAGCCATATGAATCTTGGTCGGGGCGAGAGGATTCGAACCTCCGACCACTTCACCCCCAGCGAAGTGCGCTACCAGGCTGCGCTACGCCCCGAAGCCGCGGATTATAGCAGAGAGGGCATCACTAATGACAGATGATTCACGCAACGAATATGAAAATCACCGAAATTTTTTATTGCCGTTACAGGGCGCCTTGATGCTGGTTGGTAATGTCAAATTCCTGCTGCCGAAACCAGACCTGTGAACGTTCGGCAAGCAGTTTGGCAAATCTAATCCCAGCGGTTATCCCGGACCTGGACCATGCCATTTTCGATTCTGACCGGAAATGTCGCTGTCGGCTCGTACGCTGGTGCGGATAAAGCTTCCCCGGTCTTGATTGAAAAACGGGCGCCATGGCGCGGGCAGATGATCACACCGTTCTCTACGCAACCACCGGTCAGCTTGCCGCCGTCATGGGTGCAAACATCCTCGATCGCGTAGAACGCCCCGTCAAGCTTGAACACCGCGATACCGACACCGTCTATTTCGACATGTACCGGCTTGCCGACGAAAATATCTTCCGCCCTGGCAACGTCCTCCCATCCGCTCATACCGCTTCCACTTCAATATCCGGTTCAATGGTTCGCGCCAGATTACCGATCGCCGAAAGTGTGCCGGCAAGCGAACTCGGACAACTTCCGCATGCGCCGTAATAGCGGATGGAAAGCACATTATCGTTCAGGCCGACGATCTGCAGATCGCCGCCGTCCGATACCAGCGCGGGCCTAACCTGCTCGTCCAGCAATTTCCGGATCGCGGCGAGTCGCGGATCATCGTCAGTAAAGCTTGTTACCGCTTCATGCTCGGGTTTCCCGGCAGCCTCGGCCTCCCGGATCGGCATAGCGATTTCACGCACCAGCTTGGGCCAGTCTGCCCCGCCGTCCTGGGTGACGGTGATCCATTTGTCCATGTAATACACATTCGTGACATGGGGAATGGCAAACAATGCAGAAGCAAGCGAATCGTTTCCTGCCGCCTCGGCGCTTGCGTAAGAGCACGCTGTGCCCCAGGTCAGTCTTTCCTTCAGGATGAACTTGACCGCGTTCGGGTTCGGGGTGTCTTCTATGTCGGCTATTTTTGGCATGGTCTTTCTAATATTTCAGCGATTATTCTGACAATTATTCTGGCGATGGTTATGCGACCATCCCCGAATCGGGAACGGGGTCGTTCTGGCCCTCGGTCGTGGCCGATTGTTCGGAGTGAAGTGCGGCGTGCAGCGTATGCCAGGGCAGAATCGCGCACTTGACCCGCGACGGCAGGTCCTTGACGCCGACAAACACCTTCAGCCTGCCCAGATGGTTGGGCTGGTTTTCCGGATCGAGCGTGCCGGTCGTCATACCGCGAAACTCATCGACCATCATTTCCGCTTCCTGCACGGTTTTACCCTTGACCACACTCGTCATCATTGAAGAGGATGCCTTGCAGATTGCGCAACCGTGCCCCTCGAATCCGATGCTCTCGATTTTGTCGTCCAGTACATGCATCGACAGCTTGATATGGTCGCCGCACAACGGATTGTGGCCATCGGCATGGCGGTTTGCATCCGCGATCAGGCCCCAATTCCTCGGTTTGCGATTGTGGTCGAGGATCACTTCCTGATAGAGCTGGCGCATATCTGTCGAACTGGTGTCGTTCATGTGAACATCTCCTGCACCTTCCCGATCCCGGCGACCAGTTTGTCGATCTCTTCCCGGGTGTTGTAGAAGGCGAATGAAGCACGCGCCGTGGCGGGCACATGGAAACGTTCCATCACCGGCTGGGCGCAATGGTGGCCGGTACGGATCGCGATACCTTCGGAATTGAGTATCGTGCCGACGTCGTGCGGGTGCACGCCCTCGATCTCGAACGACAGTACGGCTGCTTTTTTCGCGGCCGTGCCGATGAGTCTGACACCGGGAATTGCCGAGACATGATGCGTCGCATACTCAAGCAGTTCGTGTTCGTATGCCTCGATATTGTCCAGTCCGATTTCGTTCAGATAATCGATTGCTGCGCCCAGAACGATGGCCGCCATGATGGGCGGCGTACCCGCCTCGAATTTCCCCGGGATCACGTTGTAAGTCGTCTTCTCGAAGGTCACCGACAGGATCATGTCGCCGC
>JBBRFZ010000104.1:0-8516 GCA_038241165.1 Burkholderiales bacterium
TGGTCGCAGAACCTGGATTAGGATCTTGAGCCAGGAAGTTGTATGCAGTTGTCTCGTCGGTACTTGCCTGAGTTAGCATCGCACCCGTAGTACTCCACACTGCATGTGGTGATGCATATTTTAAAGGATAGGGGAATGGCGCAGGATTAGCGTCAGCAGGTGCATAAGACGTTGACAGCATACCTGGCCACGTCGATCCCGTAAGCTCAGTAAAATCTCCTGCGGGGCCGGTTGGAGTAAATCCTGCTATCCCGGTACGGGCTGTAGGTGTTATTCCAATATCCCCATTACTGATAGCAGTGACGCCGGTTGTTGTGACGCCCGCATAGGCCAATATCACGAATCTGCCTGCCTCACCGAGGGTTGGTGGTGTTGGACCTGCTGGTGCTGCGGCCACGTTTACGGTGACGACATAATCTGACGTTGACGCATCGGCAGCGGTTACTCTGTAGGTGACCGGACTGGTGAAGTCATTCGGCGTTGTACCGCTCGTCTGTGCCACAGTGCCTACCTTAACGCTTGCACCGGTTGTCGTGAATGTCGCGATCAGAGCTGTTTTAACTGTCCCGAATGGCTCGGTCACTGCTATTGTCTTCAGAGTTTGATCTATGGTTCCTGTAGATGCGCCAATCGAGTATGCGGTAATGGCTTTGGCGGTGTTCGGAGCTATGGTTACGGTGACGACATAATCTGACGTTGACGCATCGGCAGCGGTTACTCTGTAGGTGACCGGACTGGTGAAGTCATTCGGCGTTGTACCGCTCGTCTGTGCCGCAGTGCCTACCTTTACGCTTGCACCTGTGGTCGTGAATGTCGCGATCAGAGCTGTTTTAGCTGTCCCGAAAGGCACGGTCACTGCTATCGCATACGGTGATGCCGATCCAGTAATGATGCCTACAGATCCGCCGAACGCAAATCCGGTGATGGCCTTGGCAGTGCTAGGGGCCACGGTTACGATCACCGTATAGGTTACCCATGTACCGTCGGCAGCGTATACCTTGTAGGCAACCGGATTGGTGAAGTTATTTGCCGTTGTACCGCTCACCTGCGTCACCGCAGGAGAGCCCACCGTCACACTGGCCCCGCTGGTCGTGAATGTGGCGATCAGGTTCGTAGTATCTGTCCCGGTCGGCACGGTCACTCTTACAGCCTTCAGCGTTTGATCTAATGTTCCTGTAGCGCTCCCTGTCGTCCAGGAAAGCGAAAAGGCGGTAATGGCTTTGGCTGAGCTTGGAGGTGAAGTGCCACCACCACCCCCGCATCCGGCCACAAAAGCGACCAGTAGCAATGCCATGAACCACATCAGTGGTTTGGCAATCTTGTCGAATTTATTCATTTTATTCTCCTTAAGGTTATCTGATCCAAAAACATTACGTGCAATCAGTTAATGCTTTACTGGTACTTACGCTGATGTACTACTCAGATATTCGCTGTCTACATGCCGACTATGCGAGCAGTAATATGATCTGTACCAAACCAAATCAAGCCAAATCTGATCGATCAGAATCAAGGCGTAAACCACACGGGATGTACTCTATTCAATCCGCCCGCATCGCTCTGTACGGTGGCGCACATTAAGAGGAAATATATTTTGGAAAAGCCTGTCAGCCTGCTCCCGAATATTCACAAGAGTTGTATCGTCTGCCCGGTACTGTTGGTTCCTACGCGGGCTGGTCAATTTTTCACTATGAGCGCTAGCGAACAGAATTCAATCCGGGGGGGAGGGAAAATTGTCGCCATTTGAAATCGCAACAAATTGGTGAACTATGAGATGGATACACAAGGGAAGGTGACCGGGGATATTCCTGACGGTGAAGAACCAGGGGCTGATCACGATGAGCAGGCCGAACTTGGGGCTGTTCCATTAACGGATGACTCGGCTGCTGTTCCGGCAGTGGTCACGATCGACGAGACTCCATACTTGCGCATCAATGTCGCGATCAGCTTGCTGGCGGTCATCGCGATCGTTGCCGCACTTTATCTGGCGCGCGCCTTCGTCGTGCCGTTGCTGATCGGGATCCTCGCGAGCTATGCGCTGAGCCCGGTGGTGGAGTGGATGAAGCGGCTTCACGTGCCGCGTTCTTTGGCGGCTGCACTGGTGCTGGTCACGCTGGTCGGCGGCATTTCATGGATCGTGTATTCGTTGAGCGACGATGCCGCGGCGATGATCGAGAAACTGCCGGATGCCGCGCGCAAGTTGCGGCAAAACCTGAGTGCGGAAAGAACCGGCCCGACCGCGCTGCAGAACATGCAGGAAGCCGCCACGCAAATCGAGGGGGCCGCTTCCGACGCGGGTGCCAAGCCGGGAAGGCACGTGATCGCAGTGAAGCCCAGCGAGCCGGTAACCTGGTTACGCGATTACGCGCTGGCGCAGTCCGCACTGTTGTTTACAGTCGTCAGCCAGGCGCCGATCGTGGTGCTGCTCACCTACTTTTTGCTGGCCTCGGGCGGGCATTTTCGGCGCAAGCTGGTGCAATTGGTCGGACCATCGCTGGTACGCAAGAAAGACGCCGCGCTGATCCTCGATGAGATCGACGTGCAGATCCAGCGCTACCTGCTGACCATGATCATGTCGAATGCCCTGGTGGGTGTCGGCATCTGGCTCGCTTTCAGGGCGCTTGGAATGCAGCAGGCAGCAGTCTGGGGAGTCGCCGCCAGCGTCCTGCATTTCATCCCTTACCTGGGGCCGGCGCTGGTTGCATTCGCCGGCGGCACGGCGGCATTCATGCAGTTCGGGTCGATACTGCAGGCGCTTGCGGCAGCAGGGGTGTCTTTCCTGGTGGCGGGTGCGGTCGGTTTCGTGTTCATGCCCTGGTTGCAGAGCCGGTTCGCAGGCGTCAACTCCGCTGTGCTGTTCATCTCCCTGTTATTTTTTGGCTGGCTGTGGGGTGTGTGGGGGCTGTTGCTCGGTGCGCCGCTGGTCGCCATCGCCAAAGTGATATGCGACCGGGTGGATACGCTCAAACCGGTCGGAGAGTTGCTGGGACGTTAATAATTTGAAACGGGGGAATATAAATACTCTCTCGGTGCGCCAGCGTACAGAGGATGTCTTGAAGAAGAGGGATAATTAACCCGTTGATGCATTTCCATGAGCTTAGCCCAACAAATTATCGGGTGTCGGCGCGGCTGGTTTTTAAATTTTAAATAGAGAGGTCAATTTCATGCTCTTTACCATTGCGGTAGTTATGATCGTCTTGTGGCTTCTTGGATTGATCACTTCGAACACCATGGGCGGTTTCATTCACATTTTGTTGATCATCGCCATCGTGGTTATCCTGATCAGAGTGATCAACGGTTGACACCAGACGTTACAAAAAACGAGTTACCTCGAAGAGGATGCCGTGCCGTTTCGGCAAAATATTCTTACATATAGGAGAAACATAATGATTAAATTTGGCAAGTATGTCGTCATGGCATTTTCAATGGGCATTCTGGTTGTAGCGCTATCCGGATGCGAGAAAGGTCCTGCTGAGAAGGCGGGAGCTTCAATCGATAATGCGGTGAAAAAAACCGGAGAGCAAGTCGACAAGGCAGGTGACAAGATCAAGGATACCGTCGACGACGCCAAGAAGTGATTTCGGAATACTGCTTCGGTCCAGAAGCAGTGTGATGGAATGGGGCGGCAGCTTGTAGTTTCAGACTTGGGAAATTCTTGGCTGGCGCTGACTCTGAGCGCCATGACATTTTCCAGCAGCCGCACCAAAATTCTTCTGGGTGCCGTGCACCTGTTGCTTAAGCCCAATCCTGGCACTGACGAAATGGATGTCATCTCTGCATATCAAGCAATAACGTCTCCCTAATAACACGGCACTTATGTGCGTTAGCGCACGGTATGCAGTTGCGGGACGGAGTCTAATTATTAGCGATGGTTCCTGGATCGGGTTGTTTCAAAACGGGCCATCCGGATTTCGATCCGACTATTGTTGGAAAGATTGGAAATCGTTGCGATCACAACAAGTATTTATTGCAACGATTGTGTTCAACGCTTAATTCAATGGACGAAAAAATTATGAAAAAATTTTATTTCCTCAAATCGTATCAAATGAGCAGGATAGGTTTAACCGTAGCTGCTGCCATCTTTATGGCGGGTTGCGCAAGCACTCCGGCTCCGGTGGAACAAATGGCTGTTTCCAGAGCCGCAGTAAACGCTGCAAGCAGTGCCGGGGCCAATGAATTTGCCCCGCTGCAGCTCAAGTCGGCGATGGAAAAGATGGGCGGTGCGGAGCATGCAATGACAGAGAAAAATTATGTGCAAGCCCGGCAACTGGCGGAACAGGCACAGGCCGATGCCCAACTGGCTGAGGCCAAGGCTCGTTCAGCCAAGGCCCAGCAAGCTGCGGACGCGGTAAACGAAAGTAGTCGCGTTCTGCGTCAGGAAATTGACCGTAAAGCCGAGTAATCATATTTAAGGAGTTAATCATGCAAAAAAATCGATATTTCCCAATGACCTTGTTCGCTGTTGCGATTCTCGTCGGCTGCGCAGCATCCAGTAATTCATCTCTCACAGAAGCGCATAGCAGCTACGACAGCGCAAGTGCCGATCCACAAGTCACTAATCTGGCGGCGCTTGAATTGAAACAAGCCGATGATTCACTGAACAAGGCAGACTCTGCCTTGAGCAAGGGTGAAAGCAAGGCCACAGTCGATAATCTGGCTTACATAGCCAAGCAGCAAGTGGGGGTAGCTGAGGAAACCGCCAAGCGGAAAACAGCCGAATTGGAAGTCGCTAACGCCAGCGCCAAAAGCGACCAGATCCGCCTTGAAGCGAGAACGGCTGAAGCCGATGCGGCCAAGCAGCAGGCTGCATTTGCGAATGACATCGCCAATCAGCAAGCTGCCCAATTGGAAGCTGCCAGCGCTAACGCGCAACGTAACCAGGCGTTGATTGCCCAACAGGAAAGTCAGCTCAAGGAATTGAAAGCCAGGAAAACGAAACGCGGTCTGGTGATCACACTGGGCGACGTATTATTCAGCACCAACAAGGCGAAGCTGAAATCGGGTGGTATGCGCAACATGACAAAGCTGGCCGATTTCCTCAAACAATATCCCGAGCGCAAGGTGTTGGTTGAAGGCCACACGGACAGCACCGGCAGTAAAATTTACAATCAGAAACTTTCCGAGGAACGCGCAAATGCCGTGCGGACGGCTTTGCTGGATATGGGGATCAACAGCGACCGCATCGCAACGCGCGGTTATGGTGAGGAGTTTCCGGTTGCCGACAACGGCACTGCCGCCGGCCGTCAATTGAATCGGCGCATTGAAATCATCATTTCCGATGAAAACGGCAACATCATTTCGCGCTAGGCAATCGATTCAGGCGGCATCACAAGGAGAACAAAATGTCCATTGGAACAATTCTACTGATCGTCGTGGTGTTGATGCTGATCGGTGCGATTCCGACCTGGCCACACAGCAGGTCCTGGGGTTATGGCCCGAGCGGAGGCATCGGGCTGATATTGGTCATCCTGATCATTCTGTTGCTGACGGGGCGATTGTAAAGGACTCGATAAAATTTCCTGAATGCGAATAGCCGGTTGCAATAACGGTATTGGATGAGTAGGGACTTCAGAAATTTATATTTATTTGGGAGTTTGGTCATGGATATGAACACGAACACAATCGATTCCAAAAATAGGGACAATGCGAATGACAGTAATGGGTCCAATAAGGATTTACTTGTCGAGATAACGAATGCCGAATCGGCCCTGATGGAGCGTTCCCGGCAGAATACGGAAGTCGTTAACAAGCACATTCACGATAATCACTGGAACTGGAGATGATCTTTCTGTCGCGGACGTGAGGATGGTGATGTGTGATGCAGGCATCACCGCAAGGTGCTAGTGAAAAAACATAATTTTTTTAAACCAAGGAGCTTGAATCATGAAAATGAAAACAGTCAGTGCACACCATACAAATATTGCAGTTTCCAAGGACAAGCTGATGGAAGATTTGCGACTGGTGGTTGCGGATGCCGAGGAACTGCTGCGCGCAACCGCCAACCAGGCCGGTGAAGGGGCTGCCGTTGCCCGGGCACGCATCCAGGAAAACCTGAAAGTGGTCAAGGAACGCCTGGTTTCAGCAGAAGATGTTTTGATTGAGCGTGCCCGTGATGCTGCAAAGGATGCCGACCAATATATCCACGATAATCCATGGCAGGCAATCGGCGTCTCAGCCTGTGTTGGTGCGATTGTCGGAATGCTGATTTCAAGGCGCTAAACCGTGATTGAATCGAACGGACTGATGGACTCGCTGAAGCGGATGACCGGCACCCTGCTTGTCATCTTTCAGGCGCGACTTGAACTCTTATCCATCGAGGTGGAAGAGGAGCGCCTGAACATCAAGCAAATGCTGCTCTATGGCAGTATCACGCTGCTGTTCTTTGGTTTGGCCGTTATTTTGCTGACAGCATTTGTCGTGGTAGTATTTTGGGAAAGTTATCGTTTCCAGGTATTGGCCGGCTTTATCGGCTTGTATTTCGTTGTCGGAGCGCTGGCATGGAATGCGTTACTCCGCGTGACCAATGAAAAATCGAAATTGTTTTCCGGCAGTCTGGCCGCCTTGGCCGATGATCGCAAACAGATTGCTCCACTGCCATGAAACAACGACTCGCCGAACTCGCCGAACGCAAACTCGGGCTATTGGAAAAAATCAGAGATCAGCGCCTGGAAGTCGCCGAGATTTCGATGGATTTTCAAAAGCCACTGGCTTTGACTGACACAGTGCTGAAAGCGGTGCGTTTTTCACGCGATCATCCCGCATTGTTGTCCGGCGGTATTGCCGTGCTTTTGTCTGTCCGTGGCATGGGCATCGCCGGTCTGGCAAAGAAGGGGTGGCGATTGTTGTACCTTTATCCTGCCGCCATCTCATTGGGTTTGAAGTACCTCTTTCCCGCAACTCGCCCCGATCGCAAGGCGCGCAATGCCGAGGTTGATCATTCGCAAGAATGATGGGTGTTAAGGGAGTGAATCCGAATTTCCACCGCCGGTTACATGAATGGATGCCTTTGACATGAAACTGATCAACTGGATCTTTTCGCTGATCATCATCATCGCATCGGGTATTTTGTGCCAGCAGATCATTTCAAATTCACTTTCCAACCAGCAGGATAAACGCGATTATGCCGAACTTAACAGCGTCAAATACGGACTTCTCAGCATCGATGAATGGAAACGCCAGGTTACCGAAATTCTTGCCGAGGAGATCAATAAGCTGTATTTGTCAAAGGCGAATGAGCGGGTGCTGCGCAAGCATATCGAAGTACTGCTGAGCACCCTTATTGATGATGTCGACAAAAAAATCAGGAAAGAAAATGCCGGCACCGCAGGCGGACAAATTTCGCAGTCTTTCATCAATATCTTTATCAATCTGGACGAAATAAAGAAGGGTATTCCGGAATATGCAAAGGCCGTCATTCACGAGATGACGAAACCGAAATCAAGGCGCCAGATCAAGTCCGTGCTGAACAAGCAGCTCGAAAAGTATTCCGACCAGACCTTTGATGCACAGGGCACACCCGAATTGAGCCTCATCCTGTTCAGGACGAATTCCAGCAGTGTCGAGGAGGCGAGGGCCAAGCTGAAAGAAAAAATTTCGATCAGGCATGACCTGATCGTCAAGGAGGCAGGCCTGCTGATCCTGCTGGCAGTCATCCTTTTTGCACTGTCCGGTTTCAGCAAACTGCCGCTGACCCCGTCCGGCTACCTGTTTTTGATTATGTCTCTTGTCACACTGCTGATTGCGGGCGTAACCACGCCCACCATCGACATGGAGGCAACCATCTCGCAGATGAATTTCATGCTGATCGGGCATCCCATTCACTTTGAGAACCAGGTGTTGTATTTCCAAAGCAAAAGCATACTCGACGTATTCTGGATCATGATCACCCATGCGGAAATCCAGATGAAACTGGTCGGTATTTTACTGATCAGCTTCAGTATCATTTTTCCGCTGCTGAAAATAATTTCTTCAATGGGATATTATTTCAATTTTCATCAGCTCAGGGAAAACGCGGTGATCAGGTTCTTCGTGTTGAAATCAGGCAAGTGGTCGATGGCCGACGTGATGGTGGTGGCCATATTCATGGCCTATATCGGATTCAACGGGATCATTACCAGCCAGCTTGGTCATTTGAGTACCAAAAGCCAGGAACTGGTGATCCTGACAACCAACGCCACCGCCCTTCAGCCGGGGTTCTACCTGTTTCTGACATACACCCTGTTGGCGTTGATCCTGACAGGATTCCTGGCCAGAAATCCCCAAAGTTCGCATAAGACTATTCGGGATGGAAAACCGGCATGAGCGAATGACGGGCGCCATTCGTTCCATATGTCTTGCTTGTTCCCACTTCTAAAGGTTTTGTTGATAATTCGGATTTTCAGCCGAACATCACATCAGCCAGCGTCTTTTCAACAACAAACAGGAAAGATATAACATTATCGATCCCAACACGAAAAGATAGAACAGGTCAAAAGACAGGTTCGTCATGCCGCCATCTTCCAGCAGTATGGATTGCAGGG
>JBBRFZ010000105.1:0-8495 GCA_038241165.1 Burkholderiales bacterium
AGCGCCTCATGGATCAGGCTGGTGCGCCGCTCCGCGTCTTCGCTGGAGTAGAGTATCCCGTGAATATGCGCGAACAGCGATTCGGTCAACACTTCTGGCTCATCCTCGATCTTGTCCTCGCTCCAGGTGGCGGCGAAATAGGCCAGGCTCCCGGCCCATGCCCTGGGCGAGACCAGCAGTGTGGCCAGCGACAATTTGCCACCGTCAAAAGCGGACAGATGCATCGCCGCCACCTGCGGCTCCAGTGTGTCCAGCACGGCCACCACGGCGAGATCACCGAATTGTTCCGCAGTCTCATTGATCGCCTCCTCCGCATGGGCGGAAGAGCCGGCCAGAACCAGCTCGGTCACCTGCCGGCTGATCGCCGGAAAATTAGTGTTGCTCGCCATTTCCATCTCCGCGTGAGTCAAACATATCCATGAAGTCCTGTCCCGGGTCGACATGATCTTCGTCTTCCATACCATTGCCTTCTGCTGCATCTTCTTCCACTTTCAGCGCATCGAGGGTGTTGTCTTCAGCGGCCCAGCACTTGGTGTTCTTGAACAGGAATGCCGTGATGATCGCCTTGCGCGCCAGAACCGGATTGCTGGCGGCGACTTTGTCCAGCGCTTTGGCTGCTTCTTCATCCACACAGGACACCATGGTAATCGCCTTGGTGGCATCGCCTTCGTCATAGGATTTGCATTGGGCCAGCAGCCCGGCCGGGTCGTCAAAGCGCAGATAGTCTGCCAACGCAAAACTAAGCAGATTCACATCGTCGATCTCGGTGCCTTTAGCAAATTCTCCGATCAGCGAGGCAATGACTTTTGCATAGTATTTCCGGTCAGGCGGCTCGCCCAGGGTATCCTCGATCTGGATGCCCAGTTCGCGTGACTGATAGGCAAATTCGTGATGGATATTTTTATTCATTGGTTTTGTTCATGTGATTTCGTATTTTAAAGCACCGTCTGGTCATCGTGCGGCAAGACAACGCCGCAATGATCGAACAGTGCATGCCACAAAGCGCGTGCCTCATTATCAGGGTCGGTAATGATGCGATTGTTCAGGCCCTGATTGTAAGCGGCCCGTTTTTTCGGGTCGGAAAGCAGCTCATAGGCTGTCTTGATTGCATTGAACCGGATATCGGCACCGGGATGTGTGCTCCTGTCCGGGTGATGGCGCATTGCAAGCGTGCGATACGCCTTCTTGATTTTATCGGTCGTTGCGGTTGGCGAAACGCCAAGGATGTTGTACAGATTTTCCAACTCATGCCTCCAGTGGGGCGTGGATTTTACACATTAGACGGAGCAGGGGGCGGATAATTTTAGTAATCGTCCGATTCGGCTGGTGGAAGATCACAGATACTGACACCCGGGTCGGCCTGGATCAGCTTTAGCAGACGCTAACCCGGCATTCCGTCTGTACGCGGTTTGAGCAGGATGGGGGCATATATCCAGACAAACAATGCAAAAGCGATCAGCCATGCCGCCTGAGCCACGCCGATCCACAAGGTGTATTGCATCGGCGCGATCATCGGCAATATCACCCGGGCAACGAAGGCCGCGGTCAATGCGAGGAAAGCCGGGGCAAGCAGCCGTGAGTGTTGCTGGATATTGCGGCCGGTGTGTCCGAGCGAGATGCGCGCCATCATTCCGGCAGTCATCATGGTGATACCGCCGAGTGCAAACGCATGCAATCCCAGAAAAGGCAACAGGAAAACGAACGGTGCGAGCGCCTTGACCAAAAACCCGATCGTGGCACCTGCATAGCCGAGGTATAACACCCACAGCAGCGGCTTTTTCCAGATGCCACGGGTGTGCCATCCGGCCAGCCTTAGCGCATGCGCAGCGAACAGCAGCGCGGCGAGTAACGCGGTGACGTCCGCATGTCGCCAGAACACGTCGGCAAGCCAGAACAGCAGGAACAGGAAGAGGAGCGTGCGATCCAGCCACAGACGATTCTTCAACTGCACCGGATAACCAACGCCGCGTTCGATGAAGAATGGCATCACCCGCCTGGCCATGGCAAAGATCAGCGCCAGCAGAAAATACAACCCGGAATACAAGCCCCATACGATTCCCTGTACCAAAACACCGGATACGCCGAGATAAAACACCAGATTGGCCAGCATCAGCAGTATCAGTTTGGATGCCAAGCCGATTTGATCGTGCTGTTTTGCGCGCAATATCGGACTGAACACCGCAACAATCAGCCAGGCATCGAACAGCAGATCGAGTGCCATCATCGGGTATATCTGCCCGGGTATTATCCATTCGATCACCCTTGCACCCAGCCACAGGATAGCCAGTCCGGCCAGCGGCAAGCCGGTGGGTGTGGGAATATGGGTCCAGTTGCGTACGGCGGTCAGCAGGAATCCCGCCGCAACGGCCATGCCATATCCGAATATCATTTCATGCGCATGCCAGTAAGCGAGTGAAAATGGCAGGCGTGGCGCCGACCAGCCATAGACATAAATGCCGCCCCAGATAAATATCGAGACCAGCGCATAGATCCCCGCCAGCAGGAAGAAGGGACGAAAGCCAAGATTGAACAGGGCGAATTCAGGAACGGGAAGAACAGGGTCTTTGATAGGCAAAATAAAATCCTTTATAAGTCTAATAGGCAAACGGACCAGCTTCATTTCGCATGCTGCAGGCTAAAGTCTCGTTTTGTGCTTGTCGCGCCGCCAGAACACGGCCATTAACGGCTTGACACTGGTTCCGTGGATCAGGATGGAGAGCGTGACGACAATCAGTGTCATTTGTATCAATTTCAGCGACAGCGCCTGCGGCAAGCCGCTTTCTATAGCGTACATCAGGTAGTAGAGTGAACCAATCCCGCGCACACCGAACCAGCCGGTCAGGCCGCGTATCCGCCAAGTGGTTTTAGTGCCCAGCAGGGCGAGGAAGACGCTGATCGGGCGCACAACCACGAACAGGAACAGCGCCAATCCCACCGCTTTCCAGGTCCATGAGTTCAGAAACAGTGTGCCTCCTATCAGCAGAACCATGACCACTTCAGAAAGCCTTTCCAGATGTTCCTTGAATACCAGCGATCCCCGGCTGACTGTTTGCGTTGGCTCAGGTTCGGGGGGCTCATTTCCATAGGCGCGGCGGATTTGCTGGGTTTTGCTTGAGTCAAAGGCTAGCTGGGCAGCTTTGGACAGCTTGAGCTCGGTCTGGCGTAACGCGACGGCGGCAAAGAATACCGCCAGGAAACCCCAGCCATTAACCATCACGGTCAAACCGTATACTACCCCGATCAGCCCGAGGCCGAGGAAGTCATCAAGCAACTCGTGTTCGTGCGGCTTGCTGCGCAGTTTCCACCCCACATGAGCAAGCGCAGCACCCGCGATGACGCCAATGGCGACGCCGGATACGGTGGCCCATAGCACATCAACCAATAGCCATCTGCTTCCAAAATCGCCGAGATCATGCAGGCCCAATAATCCCAGTCCCAGCATCACAAACGGGAAAGCGCTGCCGTCGTTCATGCCCGCCTCGCAGGTCAGGGTGAAGCGCAAATGGTCGCGGTCTTCGGGATGGCGGATTTGCACGTCGGTTGCCAGCACCGGGTCTGTCGGTGCAACGATTGCGCCGAGCAGCACTCCCGCACCCAACGGCAGGCCCAGCACATAAAAGGCAAATTCAGCGACCATCAAGACGGTGATGGTCATGGATGCTGTCGCCAGCAGGATCGGCGGACTCCAACGGGCAAAACTGAACGGTACCGGCATTTTTACGCCAGCAGAAAACAGGGAGATCAATACCGCCACTTCAGTCAGTGATTCCAGCAGTGCGGATTCCTTGAGCGGATTGAAATGAAACAAATCGAGCGCAGAAGGTCCGACCAGCATCCCCACAGCCAGGTAAATGATGGCGGAGGTAATCGGCGAGCGCTTGAGGATGGAAGCGGTGAGTCCCATGGTCAGCAACAGTCCACCCGCAAGTATGAACCATTGTGTGCTAGTCATCTGCTTGTTCCGGATATGTGGGGGACAGCATAACCCAATTGAACGATGGAAAATTATATCGCGGCATGATTGTCTGCATGGCAGGATTCGAAATTCCCGGGAGCCCTGTCGCGTTTGTCATATTTGTACCGACAGCTCTTGAATCAATCTCGCGGGACCCTGTGGTTTTCCGTCCGGATGCAGCACCCGGTGCTGCCGACCCAGAAAATCGGTTTGTCTGCAGCGCCTGTTGTTGGCTGTCCGGGCGCGGATCCGGTTAGTGGGATATGTTTTCCGCGAGCCTGGGATTGTTTTTCAGCAGTTCGGCCTCGTCGCTGATTACATGAGCAGCTTCGTTAAGCAATATATCCTTGGCATTCCTGTTCGCATTCTCGATGGCCAGGTCAGCGCTGAGATTACGCTCGCTGGACAGCATGCCGTCGTCCTGGAATGCGTGGTTGCCGGCGTTGGCCGATGCCCTGTGCAATTTGCCATCATCCCGGTTCTTGTCGCGGGACCTGTCGCGTGCTTCCTGCGCTTTGCGCTGCTTGAGACGGTCGGCCTCATTTAGCGAGATCAGGTTTTTCTGGCGCATTTTGTCGAACTCGGCAATATCCTCCCGCAAATACTTGAAGTCCTGGTCGTGGCTTACACGCTTGTCGTGGCTCGCTATCAGCATCGGTACGATGGCTGACAGATTGCCCTCCGGCCTGTAGTCGGCGGGCCGGATTTGGGTCCACGGCAAGGCGTTGTCGAAACTGGACTCGCCAAAATCCTTGTTATCGTTCATCGACGGAAGTTTGATATCCGGAGTCACGCCGCGCAACTGCGTGGTGCCGCCACTGATACGGAAGAACTGGGCGATGGTCATCTTTACTTCGCCGAATTCCGGTTTGCTGTTTTTTGCGATTTGATCAAGATCTGCCACGGTTTGCACGGTGCCTTTGCCGAAGCTGGTTTCACCGATTATCACTCCGCGACCGTAATCCTGTATCGCTGCCGCGAAAATCTCTGAGGCTGAGGCTGAACCGCGATTGATGAGCACACCCAGCGGGCCGGTCCAGGCCGGAACGGTATCGGTATCGGTATCGACAGTGATATTGCCGTCGGAGTCGCGCTGCTGTACCACGGGGCCCTTGCCTACAAACAAGCCGGTCAGTTCGATGGCTTCATCCAGTGACCCGCCGCCATTGTTGCGCAGATCCACCAGTATGCCGTCCACCCTGTCCTTTTTCAGTTCATCCAGCAGATGTGAGACATCCCGGGTTGCGCTTTTGTAATTCTTGTCGCCGTTCTGGCGTGCAGCAAAATCCTGATAAAACTCGGGCAGGGAGATCACGCCTATGTGGCGAACCACACCCCCGTCCTTCACCTCGATGATGGATTTCTTGGCGGCCTGCTTTTCAAGGGTAATCTTTTTTCTGACCAGTGATATGAGCTTGTGTTTGCCATCGGCGTTCGCTTCTGCAGGCAGCACATCAAGACGTACCACGGAATCCTCGGTGCCGCGTATCAGTGCCACCGCGTCGTCAATGCGCCAGCCCATGATGTCGGTGATCGGGCCTTTTTCGCCTTGGCCGACACCCACGATACGGTCCCCGGCTTTCAGCTTGCCCGACAGCGCCGCGGGGCCTCCTGCCAACAACTCCTTGATCGTCGTGTATTCGTCCTTGTTGTTAAGCTCCGCACCTATGCCGACCAGGGACAATTTCATTGAAATATCGAATTCTTCGGAAGCACGCACCCCGAAATAATTGGTATGCGGATCTATCGCCATCGTGTAGGCGTTCATGAAACTCTGGAATATGTCTTCGCTATTGACCTTGGACAGGCTGTCCAGGGTATTTGCATAGCGCTTGTCCAGTGTTGCGACGATGATTTTTTTATCCTTGCCGGCCAGTTTGAGACGCAGCCAGTCGTTCTTGACGCGCTTGCGCCACAGATCATTCAACTCGGCCATGGACTTGGCCCATGGCGCATCCTTGCGGGTGTATTGATAGCTTTCCTTTTTCCTGAAATCAAAACCCTTTTTCAGCAGTGAACGCGCATAGTTGAACCGTTCGGTGATGCGTTGCTGGTACAGGTTGTATATGCCGAACGGGGCGCTCAGGTTCTCGTCGAGTATGGCATCGTCAAGCTTGGTTCGCGCATAGGCGAAATGATCGATGTCGGATTGCAGAAAAAATATTTTTTCGCCATCCAGCTCTTTCAGGTAGTTGTCGAATATTTGGACAGACAAATGATCGTCAAGCGCCACGTTTCTGTAGCTGTAGTGGCCCAGTACTTTGGCTGATAAAAGGGCTGCCTGAGCCTGTTGCTTCAGTGGCTCAAGCTGTGGAATTGCCTGCGCCGTATTGAATGCGGACAGGGTAAGTGCCAGCAATATCCACAGTAATTTGTTTTTCATTTGCGTGTTCTGAAAAGGTTTTAAACGATTGGTTGTTGACAGGTTATGGGCCGTCAAGTTCGATATATTATCCGATATCGGGGCTGAATTTTGATTTCGAGGAAATCCTGTGCAGGCAGGTGACCGTCAAAAGCAGTCGCGGTGCAACTTACACCGCCATTTCTTGCCGTTTCCGGACGAAACAGGTAAACCCTATGTTTTTGTACTAACATGCATCTGCTGCAAGCGGATCTGCGGAATTCTGCAATGAAACTGACATTTATCCCGAGTCTGCATGCTTTCATGTTTTTAATCGGGCTGACCACCGGGTCTGGCCCATAACCGTTAGGAGTCCACCATGCCTGCCTGGCTTATGCCCGTGCTCAAATCCGTTCTGCCTTATGTCGGCACGATCGTGACCGCTGCCGCACCGGTATTTACCAATAAAAGTGCCGATGCCCCTGCCAATCAGACGATATTGCTGCAACAGCAGATATCAGAACTTCAGGCAGCGGCATCGGCGAACGATGCGCACATCAAAGAACTGGCAATACAATTGCAGAATACCGTGGAGGCCCTGGAGAAGGGTGCTGTACTTGCCGACAGGAGGCACCAGTGGATGCTGGTTTTCTGCATCCTGTCTTTGCTCATATCTGTCATGTCACTGGGTGCTTTGTTGTATTTTGTTCTTGTGCGATGATATTTTCTCCGGAAGCACGCGGGCAGTCCGGCTTCTGCAAACAATTCTGTTTTGAGTGCAAACCGGGATTTTTGGACGCTTTGTCTGGTTGCTTATGAAAAGTGTATATGAAGCATCTACCGGGCTGGATGCCCACATGATACTTGGCCTGCTCGAGCAGCAGCGCATTCCGGGGCGTATCGAAGGGGAATACCTGCAGGGCGGGGTCGGGGGAATTCAGGCGATGGGCCTGGTGCGCGTACTTGTTTCTGAAGCAGACTATGCCGAGGCCAGAAGGATAATCAGCGAATGGGAATCCGTTCAACCGGCTCCCGACAGCACGATACCGGAAACACATACGATCGGAGGAATCCGGATTTTCATTATCGGGGCGATCGTTGGTGCGTGGTTAATGTACTGGTTGTTGAAAGGCCATGGTTAACGGGGCCCTAAATTATTTCCGGGCCCGCTTACTTTTCTACTTGATCATTTTCTTGCCGCGCAGCACTTCGATAATCTCGGGAATCACGCCGGGATCATCTATTGTCGACGGCACCATGTATTCCTTGCCGTTGACGATATTGGACAGGGTCTTGCGCAGCATTTTGCCGGAACGGGTCTTGGGCAACCTGGCCAGGATCACCGTGTCCTTGTAACAGGTGATCGCGCCGATGTTCTCGCGTATGCGGGAGATCAACTGCTGTTGCAGGTCTGACTCGGAGATGGTCATCCCCGACTTGAGCAATACCATTCCCATCGGCACCTGTCCCTTAAGATCGTCGTCGCGCGCGATCACCGCGCATTCCGCGACCGCGGGATGGGTGGCGATGACTTCCTCGATCTCACCGGTGGACAGCCGGTGCCCGGCGACGTTGATCACGTCATCAACGCGTCCCATCACGAACACATAGCCGTCCTCATCTATGTACCCGCCATCGCCGCTGGTGTAGTAACCGGGCAGAGAGGTCAGGTAGCTTTCGCGGAATTTGTTCACGTCACCCCAGATATGGTTCAGGCAGGAGGGCGGCAACGGCAACTTGAGCGCAATGTAGCCCTGCGCACCCTGCGGGACATGATGCACGTTCTCGTCCAGTATCTGCACGTTGTAGCCGGGCACCGGCACGGTGGAGGAGCCGGGTTTGATCGGCATCGGCTCGACACCCTGCATGTTGGCGGTGATCGCCCAGCCGGTCTCCGTCTGCCACCAGTGATCCACCACCGGCTTGCCGCTTTGTTCGGTGAGCCACGCTTCGGTGGGCGGGTCGAGGCGTTCACCGGCGGAGTATATGACCTGCAGTTTGCTGAGGTCGTACTGTTTCATCAGCGCCGCTTCCGGGTCTTCCTTCTTCACCGCGCGGAACGCGGTGGGCGCGGTGAATAATGCTTTCACGCCATACTCGGCGCAGACGCGCCACAGTGCGCCGGCGTCCGGTGTCATGATCGGCTTGCCTTCATAAACGATGGTGGTGCAGCCATGCAGCAGCGGGCCGTAGACGATG
>JBBRFZ010000106.1:0-8415 GCA_038241165.1 Burkholderiales bacterium
GTGGCTTGGGTTCGATCTTCACCCTGGATGAATCGTTTCATGTGAATATCCCATCGCTGAACTACAATACTCACATAACGTTTCTGGGCCGCTTTTGTTTACACAGAATGTGCGTTTTGACACAGCCTGGGCCAACAGCAGTCATTTCGGGTCAGGCACCAATAGCCGATAAAGATCGAAAGGTTTTCGTGAGCAACGCCTACATCTGTTGAGAAAGATAAGAACCCAATTCCATATCTGCAGTGAGAATATGCTCAGCTAACCACCGCTCCAGAAACTCGATATCTTCATCCGACACAGGTTTGTCTGCCTGAAGGATTTCCTTCTGTAGCTTCTTGGCGCTATTAATTAATTCCTGGTGCTCCTCCTTGTGTTCTGCAATTCCCTCATAACCGTACTTCAGCATCAACCGCTCCTCATGACTGAAGTGCCAGACCGTACAATTGATGAGCTCTTCCAAAACCGCCGCTAGATAATCTGGAGATTCCCCTTCCGCTACAGAATGATTGAGAATATTAAAAATATCCAGTAACTTACGGTGATCTTCATCAATCTCTTCGACTGCCACACTTAATACGACGCCCCAAACTATATCTTTCACAAGACTTCTCCTATTTGGATAAACAAACCTTGAGAGGGAATGCTAGCACTTAGGCATCCGTAGGGGACGATAAATTAAAAGGGATGTGTGAAAGTCTGCTGCTGGGACTGTGCCGGTCACATGCTGGCCTGCAACGTAGTAATAATCATACATCGTATGTCTGGTTTCTGGGGCGGAGCAGTCATCAATATCCGTTTCGAAGTCTAGCCTTGTTCCGTTTCCAACGCTATAAGAAAAGCTCATAGTGATAAGCCCTTAACCCAAAAGGAGCTGATCATGAAAACCGATCATACGGGGCAATCCCATGAGCCCTGGAACAAAGGCAAACTGGTAGGCCAGAAGGCACCACTCAAGCTGAAGGACATCTGGGCTATCCGGGTTAGACTGCAACTTACCGACCGAATCAGGGACCTTGCTCTGTTCGATCTGGCTATAGATTGCAAGCTCCGCGCTTGCGACCTGACCAAACTGAAAGTCCGCGACATATCCCATGGCAATACTGTTGCTACCCGAGCTATCATCATGCAACAGAAGACGCACAGCCCAGTTCAATTCGAGACCACCGATCCAACCCGTGTGGCCCTGAATCGGTGGATCGAGAAGAACAAATTACAAGGCGACGATTATCTGTTCCATAGCCGCATCCATGACTCGATGCATCTCTCCACAAGGCAATACGCACGCATTGTGCACCAGTGGGTCTCGGAGATTGGCTTGGATACTGCCAATTATGGAACGCATACGATGCGTCGCACTAAGGCATCGTTGATATATCGACGTACCAAGAATCTGCGAGCCGTTCAGATTCTACTTGGCCACACTAAAGTGGAAAGCACTGTGCGCTACCTTGGGATAGAGGTGGATGATGCCCTGGAGATGGCAGAACAGACTGAAGTTTAGCCAAACAAAGGAGTTGCGACCGGTACGCCACTCGCAATATATTACGAAGCCTTCTTAATCGACGAGGCTATTCAGATTCACCTACCGAATGACCGCTTGTCAAAATTGTGGCCATTCAATATATGATGAAAGGGTATCGAGCGGCACGGGGCATGACCGGCGGTTCAGTCCCATTTGCAGCCGGTGGTGACAGGCCGCTTTGGAGCATCGAATTAAATCGACCTCTACTGAGCGATGCTAAATTTTCAGCGGCCGCAGTCAAAGCTAGAGTGGTCATTGGTGAAATCAGTAAATTGCAACAATGTGACGAATCGTAGCAGTCGCCTTGCCTGCTCTTTAGTGACACGCTATCCCTACGCCAACCTTATTGAGACAAGACTTGGCAAATCACTCTTGTATGGAATCAGCGATTTATCCCGGCCCAATGACTACCAACGACGATGAGACATACACATCAAAAACAACGTCGTTTTTCTCCAACAATGTGCGCTGAATATACTGCTCAACAACACACTCAGTGCTCTTTATGCGCCTGGCCGCCTGCTTCCTTATGTGCATACGCCTGCGGCGTGGCCTTGAACTTATTGTGGCACGACGCTGAACAAAAGTAATAGGTCTTGCCTTCATGCTCCTGCTGCCCCGCCGCCTTTTCCTTGTCGATATCCATACCACATACCGGATCTTTTACCATGACACTCTCCTCTCAAGTATTGACTTCATTAGATGCTCTCCTAAAAAACTGTTGATTACGCGCGGATAAACCCACGCGCTACGGTCAGGTTGACGTTTTTGTGCTGAAAAATACATGCAGTTCCGCTACCGTCGGTAGTTTCCGGAATACGACTTCTTCGTCAACAATTAAATTCGGTGAATACCGGATAGGAATTTTGCAGCTAGATCAGGGTGGTCTTCAACGAAATACATGCGATAGGCAATATGCAAAGATTCGAGTTCTCTTTCCAGGTTCGGACGATGGCTGCAAGCTTTCGTCACGATAATCATTACATCCATAATCGTCTCCAAAAAAATGTTGGTAAAACCGAAGCAATGGCCGGAGAAAACCCCGGAGGCTTGTGCTCGCCGGGTTTCGCAAACCTACTACTGCGCGGATGGCGCAGGCATATCCTTGCGCATCTGATCCATCTGTTTTCGCATCTGCTCCATCTTCTTCTGCATACCGGCATCCATCATCATGTTTTTCTTCATCATGCCCGACATATTTTTCATCATGCCGCACATTTGCATCATCTGGCTGGACATCTTTTTCATGCTGTCCTGGTTCATGTTGCCGCTTTCAATCATGCCGGACATATCCTTCATCTCACTCGACATGTCGCGCATCATCTCTGCCATCGGCTTCGCTCCAGGCGCGCCCATAGCCATTCCACCAGGCATTTCTGCATAGGCCGGAAGCGCGAAAGCCAGTCCGATAATTAGAAATGCCGATCCTACTTTATTCAAAACTGAGTGATTCATGGTTTACTCCTTGGTTGACAGGGACATGCCCTGAAGTTATTACCGCACTAAAAATTGGCTGCCGCACGATTTCGCATTGCGCTCGTTACGGCAGCACTTTTTCTGTTCAAGCTGCCATCTTGCGGCAAGCCTCGGCGCAACGACGGCACGACTCGGCACAGCTCTTGCAGTGATCCATGTCATGTGCGCCGCATTGTTTCGCGCACCAGTCGCAAATGTCCGCGCACAGCTTGCAGATCTGCTTGGCGAACGGACTATGGCGGGCGATCGCGTCTGCGCACAAGCGGCAAATCGCCGCGCACTCGATGCAGCAGGCCGGACATTCATTTTTACTTGCCTTGCCGGACATATGCGCGAAACAGTGGCCGCATTCGGTAGCACAGTCGTTACAGGCGTCGATACAGGCCGTGGCGTTCTTGTCTAAATCAGTCTTCATGGTGAATCTCCTTTTGGGTTGATTGTGAATTTCCACCGAGATCAGCAGGCTGGAATATTCTCCGCTCTGAATCTGGTTCGGCATGATGATTATTCATTTCCTAAGGATATTCACTGTTCGCCGGTACACATAGTAATGTAACAATTTGCAATTTATGTCCGCTCTGCGGCATAAATCTGTCATACCGATCAACACCGATTAACTTCCGCATAACCAACAAGAGGAAGCTGGCAACAAACTCAGCCTCCATCTAAAATGATCCCTTCCAGGGTTTTGTGGACATCCGGTTTCGGGCAGGGATTTACATAGTTGAATGTCGCAAATTGGGTACCAAGGCGACTGTTACGCTCCGTCACAATGTTGCGATTTACTGATTTCACCAATGACCGCTTTGGCTTTGATTGCTGTCTCTGACAATTTAGTAATGAGGCAGTAGATGTCGATTTAATTCGATGCTCCAATATAGTAACTCTGTCCTCCTTTTATGATCCAATTCAGACTGGCAGGTATCTGTCAGTGAAGGTAGGACATGCGCCTACGGATTACGAATAATTTCTCGTAACATTCGATGTTTTCCGGTTTAGTTTCGAATCCGCAGGTGCGCTTGGGTTCGTTAACGAATACTCAGGGCTCGCCGCACGATCGGCTCTCTATATTGGCTTCGCAGAGCCCATGCATGCATGTCTGTTTCTGTAGACCACCATTTATGGAGGCGATTATGAACACTCAATCAACCCCTTCCTTTACAGCCTTTGTAGGTATTGACTGGGCAGACAAGGAACATGACTTTTGTTTGCAGGCCGCTGGGTCGGATCAGCGCGAGTTCGGCACCATGGATCATTCCCCGGCAGCGATCGCGAAATGGGCGTATTCATTGCGTGATCGATTTGGCGGTTCCATTGCCATCTGTCTTGAGCTTGCCAAAGGCCCCTTGGTCTCTGCGCTGCAACGATACGAGTTCCTCGTACTCTTCCCGGTTCATCCATCAACACTCGCAAAATACCGTGAAGCCTTCGTTCCCAGCGGTGCCAAGGACGATCCGACCGATGCCGAAATGGCGCTGGATATATTGCTCCGCCACCCCGACAAGGTACATCCCATCAAGCTTCAGAGCGTTGCCATGCGGACATTGGCCACACTGGTTGAAGAGCGCCGTTTCCTGGTTAACGAAGTGACTGGCATCACGAACCGCCTGACCAGCACACTCAAAGAATACTATCCGCAGGTGCTGGACTGGTTCGAACAACGGAATACCATGATCTTCTGCGATTTCCTGGAGCGTTGGCCAACGCTTAAACACGTCAAGCGGGCAAGGAAGGCAACACTGGATTCATTCTTCCGCCAGCACAAAGCACACCGGGCGTACCTCGTCGAGGAACGCATCCAGGGTATACGTGCCGCCACTGCCCTTACGGATGACCCGGCCATCATCCGTCCGCGCCAGATGCTCATGCAAGCATTGGTCGAGCAACTGCGCGTCCTCTTGCAGGCTATCGATCATTTCGATGCCGAGATCGATACCGTCACCCAAAGCCTGCCTGATTACAAGCTGTTCGCCACTTTGCCCGGCGCAGGATACATTCAGGCTCCAAGATTGCTGGTTGCCTTCGGCGAGGGCCGAGATCTCTATGCAAATGCCGCAGAGATACAGCGCTACTCTGGTGTTGCCCCGGTAGTGGAGCGCAGCGGCAAAAAGAGCTGGACTCACTGGCGTTTCGCCTGTCCCACCTTCCTGCACCAGACCTTTGTTGAATGGGCTGGATCAACCGTAACAAGATCATTCTGGGCCGGAGCCTACCATCAACAACAACGCAACAAGGGATGCTCTCATCATGTGGCCGTACGAGCCCTGGCGTTCAAATGGATACGAATCCTCTATCATTGCTGGAAGACACGGACGCCTTACGATGAATCCATTTATTTGAATGCGTTAAAGCGTCGTGGTTCGCCACTACTGGCCAATGGATAGAAATTCGTAAAATGCATTGACTGAATGACTCAGGGCGTGAAGCAGCCTGTCACCACCAGCTGCAAGTGGCACCTTGCGGGCATACACATTTCTACATAGCTGCCACTCGCCAAGAAAAAATTGGAAGACGACCTTGACCGGCAGCTAAGGGTCGCTATGTAAAAGTGTACATAGCGACCCCTATGCACAGTTCGCAACTATGTGCAGTCAGTCTGGGCATTCGCTCTGCGATGCAGGCAATGAGTGACTTTAGCCAAAATCATTCTCAATAATCTTGACATAGTTTCTACTGCGATGGAAAACAGCGATGTCGTTACTTTGCTCCATATATCAATTCACTGTAATTACACGTTGGTTCGGCCTCACGAGAGAATTTGAATATGCGTCACCGTGTTGTGGGCGTTGTGGAGGAAGCCGCTGTATTCGTCTTTGCTGCCTTGCGAGATAAGCACAGGGCAGATATTGCAGTTACATTCGCTTGCCTAGTTCCTTATTTCACAAAAACTATGTGTAGAACTGTTGCACGTAAAGCACGCAAATATGGTGACTCGGGTGATAGCTGCACATAGTTGCGAACTGTGCATAGGGGTCGACTGCCGCCACCCAAGAATTTCTGACTCAATCAATTCCCAATATTTTTCAATGGCCGTAGTCGCGCTACACCGGCCATTCAAGCTTCAAAAATGACAGGCGCTTATGGCCAAGTAGCGAAATCATCGTTGCCACAAAATCTGGTTCGCCTCGAGCGGAACGGAAACACCGTCGCGGTGCGGGATGATCCGTGCCGTATAGTCCGATGCCGGCCGGGCTGCAGCCACCTCTGCGTGATAGGCGTAGCCGTTGACTGAGCCAACCAGTTGCCGCACGCGTTTCATTTCCACGCACTCGGGTTCACCATTCGCATAAAGTTCGACCCGGACAGCCCCCGGATCAAGATTGTCGAGATATACCTGCGCTTCAAATACGTGTTGCTCGCCGGCAGTCTCGACCTTCATTTCGCCGAAGCGCAATGCGCCCCATTTTTGTTCCAGGTCACGCCGCCATTCAACCGTCTCCATACCGAACTTGCCTTTGTCGGCAGCGCGCTCAAGGTAGGCCGATGCCGCCGGGAGGTAGTGTTGTTCGGTGTATTCGCGCACCGTGCGTCCGGCTGAAAAGTTCGGCGTCAGTTGCGCCATGCTTTCCCTGATCCGGTTCACCCAACCACCCGGAATACCCTGTTCATCGCGGGTGTAAAATTCAGGGATCACTTCGCGTTCCAGCAGGTCATAGAGTGCCTCGGCTTCGCTGTCATCCCATGCCGGGTCGTCGCCATGTTCACGGCCGTCGCCCAGCGCCCATCCCACTTCCGGGGTGTAAGCCTCGGCCCACCAGCCGTCCAGTACCGAGAGGTTTATACCGCCATTGACCAGCACCTTCATACCGCTGGTCCCACTTGCTTCCCAGGGTCGCCGCGGCGTGTTGATCCACACATCCACGCCCTGTACCAGATGCTCGGCCAACAGCATGTCGTAGTCACTGAGGAAAATTACATGGGGGCGCACCTCGGGCTTCCGAATGAAATGCGTCCATTGCTGGATCAAAGCCTGGCCTGCCTTATCCTTGGGATGAGCCTTGCCGGCCATGATGAGCTGCACCGGGCGTTGCGGATTACTGAGCAGGCGCAGCAGACGCTCCGGGTCATGCAGCAGCAAATTCGGTCTCTTGTAGGTTGCAAACCGGCGAGCAAAACCCAGCGTCAATATGTTGGGATCAAACAGATGCTTTGCAACTTCAACCTCCTCGGACGACGCACCCGACCCGGCCAACTCCCGCGACAATCTTTCGCGGGCGTATTCGACAAGCGACTTGCTGGTAGCCGTACGAAATTGCCAGAGATCGGTGTTGGAGACACGGTGCATGTCCTGCCCCAGTGTTTCCGTCGTCCCCAACCAGCGGTCCTTGCCGCATGCTTCCGTCCAGAGATCGTCCGCCTCGGCGGAGTCCCAGGTCGGCATATGGACGCCGTTGGTGACATGGCCGATGGGCACTTCCTCCTGCGACCAGCGCGGGAAAAGCGGTACGAACAAGCGGCGACTCACCTGCCCATGCAAGCGGCTGACACCATTCACCGCACCGCTGCCGCGTATCGCCAGATAGGCCATGTTGAATGGTTCTGCCGGATCATCCGGATTCGCTCGACCCAGCGCGAGCAAATCGTGTACAGAAATGCCCAACCGCTGCACGGCATAAGCACTGAGGTATTGCTCGATCAGGGCCGGAGAAAAGCGATCAAAGCCCGCTGCCACCGCCGTGTGCGTGGTAAACAGGTTGCCCGCTCTCGTCGCGGCCAGCGCCGCGTCAAAGGGCTGTCCTGTTTCTTTCATGAAACTCCGGGCGCGTTCCAGCACGGCGAAAGCTGCATGACCTTCGTTGAGATGGCATACTTCCGGCTGCAAACCAAGCTCATGAATCAATCGCCATCCGCCGATTCCGAGCACCAGCTCCTGTTTTAGCCGCAACTCATGCCCGCCCCCGTACAGCTCGCTGGTGATGCCCCGATGTGCGGGATAGTTCGCCAGATCGTTGCTGTCCAGCAAATACAGTTTCACGCGCCCGACCTGAACCTGCCAGACGCGCAGCCAGAGCGAGTAACCGGGAAGTGCAACCTGCAATCGCAGCCACTCCCCATCCGGTTTGCGTAACGGGGTGATCGGCAACTGGCCCGGGTCGTTATACGGATAAAGGGCCAGTTGCGCGCCATCTTTATCGATCACCTGACGAAAATATCCCTGCTGGTAGAGCAGCCCCACGCCAATCACCGGAACGCCCAGATCGCTGGCGGCCTTGAGTTGATCGCCGGCCACATTGCCCAAACCGCCCGAGTAGATAGGCAACGCTTCACTCAACATGAATTCCATGCTGAAATACGCCACACAGTTCAGCGGGGATTGCGGGTGGGATTGCTGAAACCATGCAGGGGCCTCTGCCGCCTGTTTTTTGGACAGCAGCAGGTCATCTATCTTGTTGCGGAATACCGGGTCGGCAAGCGCG
>JBBRFZ010000107.1:0-8396 GCA_038241165.1 Burkholderiales bacterium
ACTGTCAGCCACATGACGTTGCCAGGCCTGTACGCTGCGCGCACTATTCATGATGCGATGCGCGACAACATCGCCAGTCAAGCGTGCCAGATCAGCCTCTGCATCCCAATCCAGTTCGCTGAAAATGCTGCCCAATGTCGCAGCAAATTGGGCATCGCCATCGATAATGACATGATGAAATGCGGCCGGATCCTGCATTGCCAGACGCGCTGCCTGCAGTGGATTCAGTTCAATATGGGCATCAGGTACTGCGTCAACCTCGGCCGCAGAAAAAATCCCGGCTTCGGTCACGGTCATCGTGAAGTTGAGCGGAAACAGGTCGATGCTGACGGTTTTGCCGGCCCATGCCGTCAGACGTTCTCGCGCCCAAGGCGCACCCTGAAGCAGGTGATTGAGCGGTGGCAGGCCCGCGCCGGCAGCCAGGCGTGACAGCATTAAAACTTGTAGCCTTTGTGCAAAGCAACCACACCGCCACTCAGGTTGTGGTAGTCCACTTTGGCAAATCCGGCGTGTTCCATCATGGTTTTAAGTTCTTCCTGACCCGGATGCATGCGGATGGATTCGGCCAGGTATTGATAACTGTCGGCGTCTTTAGCGACCAGTTTGCCCATGAATGGCAGCAGCTTGAATGAGTAAGCATCGTAGATTGGTGCCAGCGGTTTCCATACTTTGGAGAATTCCAGTACCAAAAGACGCCCGCCGGGACGTAGCACGCGATACATGTCCGCCAGCGCGAGCTCCTTGTGGGTCATGTTGCGCAGGCCGAAAGCCACGCTTACACAGTCGAAATAATTGTCCGGAAAGGGCAGTTTCTCGCCATCGCACTGCGCCACTGGCACTGCCTGCCCCTCGTCCAGCATGCGGTCGCGCCCCACGCTGAGCATCGAACTGTTGATGTCGGTGAGCCAGACCTGTCCTGAACTTCCCACTTTTTTCAGGAATAGCCGGGTAAGATCGGCGGTGCCGCCCGCCACGTCGAGAACGCGATTGCCAGGCCTGATACCCGAAGTCTCGATTGCAAAGCGCTTCCAGACGCGATGCAACCCGACCGACATCAGATCGTTCATGACGTCATAGCGCTGTGCGACGGAATGAAAAACATCGGCAACTTTTGCCGCTTTATCGGATTCGGCAACGGTTTTGAAGCCAAAGTGGGTAGAGTTATCCATGGCATGAAAATAATCAGAGAAAACAGCCGGAATCATAACCGACACGAGGGCTAAACAAAAGGTGATACATTATTTCGGTGTTGTCACGAGTTTGTCACAAGGTTGTCATAACATGCATTACTATTGAATGGCTAATTGGGGACAAACATGGCTGCGACGATATTGCTGGTAGAAGACGAACCCGGAATCCAGGAGCTGGTGAAGTTTAACCTCACGCAGGCCGGGCATAGCGTGCTGTGTGCAGATTCAGCCGAGATTGCGGCTGGCATGGTGAAACACAACTTGCCTGACCTGGTATTGCTGGACTGGATGCTGCCGGGCATGAACGGGATTGATCTGGCCAGGAAATTTCGCGCGGACGTACGCATGAAGAATGTGCCGATCATCATGTTGACGGCGCGTGGCGAAGAACGCGACAAAGTGCTTGGCCTTGAAACCGGGGCTGACGATTACATCACCAAACCTTTTTCGCCACGAGAATTGTCGGCACGCATCAAGGCTGTATTGCGGCGTCGCGCCCCACAGATGACCGAGGATAAAGTGGAAATACGCGGTCTGAGTCTGGATCCGGTAAGTCATCGCGTTACCGGTAATGGCGCGGCGGTAGAATTAGGTCCGACTGAATTTCGTCTGTTGCATTTCTTGATGACTCACCCGGAACGCGTCTATTCGCGTTCACAGTTGCTTGATCAGGTATGGGGCGATCATGTGTTTGTGGAAGAGCGCACGGTAGACGTTCATATCCGCCGATTGCGTCTGGCGCTGGAGCCCACCCAGCATGAAAGTCTTATCGACACGGTGCGTGGCGCCGGCTATCGCCTGTCGGCGCAGGCTGGGTGATGTCATTGCGCACCCAGTGGCATCCAATTTCAAGCATAATTAACCCCCTTTAAAGCGGCGGGGATTGCGGTGTTTGATTTCTGGTGGCGCCCGGCTTTGATGCTGGGAGGAATACTCTTTGCAGCGCTGCTGACTGCGGCCCTGTTCAGTGTATCGACTGGCATTGCGCTGTTCGTATTGGGCGTGCTCGGTTATCTGATTCATAACTTGCGGCAGATGGCGGTGTTGATCCGCTGGCTGGAACGTGGCGAGCGCGGCGGCATTCCCCAAGCATATGGGGCATGGGATGACATTTTCTACGGTCTGGAGCGCTTGTTGCGCAAGCAAAAGCGCAGCACGACCAAATTGTCCGCGTTGCTGGACCGCTTCGAACATGCGGCGCAGGCGATTCCGGACGGAATCGTGATGCTCAATGGGACCGATCAGATCGATTGGTTCAACCCCGCAGCCAGTCGCCACTTCAGTCTGGATGATGCCTCGGATCGTGGGCAATTCATCGGCTATCTGATCCGGCAGGCGCCGTTTCATGAATATCTGGCTGGCCATGATTACAGTGAGCCGCTCATCATGAAATCGCCTGCCAGCCGCGATGTGAGTTTGTCAGTCCAGCTGGTTCCGTTTGGTGACAAACGCAAGATGCTGATTTCCAGGGATATCACCCAGATCGAATTGATTGACTCAATGCGTCGCGATTTTGTTGCCAATGTTTCGCACGAGTTGCGCACACCCTTGACAGTGGTGGGCGGCTTTCTGGAAACGTTTGTGGACATGGAGCATATTAATCAGACAGATTTTCATCGCTATAGCGATTTGATGCAGCAGCAGACAGAACGCATGCGGATGCTGGTGGAAGATCTGCTCACCCTGTCGCGCCTGGAGAGTCCGCAGAATCGACTACAGGAATCGGCGGTCAATGTGCCTGAACTGGCGCAATCCCTATTTCAGGATGCGCAGAGTCTGAGTGGCGAGAACCACCAAATTCAATTATTTGTTGAGTGCGACCGATGGGTTAGAGGCAATCCGGATGAACTGCGCAGTGCCTTCGGTAATCTGGTCAGTAATGCGGTGCGCTATACGCCCAAAGGCGGCAGTATCAGTTTGCGCTGGGCGGTGCGCGGAGGAGAGGCGTGTTTCAGCGTGAGCGATACCGGCGACGGGATAGAGCCACAGCATATTCCGCGTCTGACTGAGCGGTTTTATCGGGTGGATAGGGGGCGTTCGCGCGAAACGGGTGGTACCGGATTGGGCCTTGCCATTGTGAAGCACGTACTGACCCGTCATCAGGGGCGATTGTTGATCGATAGCCAGGTTGGTAAAGGCAGCTGCTTTGCGGCGTGTTTTCCTTCCAGCCGGGTGAATGAACCGCAAACAGGTTGAATGTTTTTCCCCAAGCTGTGTGGGGGGTGTGATTTTATTGGGGCTACAGTCGTTGCCCCAATGCGGATTTTAAAATTCCGGCAATCAGATTGAGTTGACCTTGTGGGCGCGATTCGCGTTGCGGTGCGCCCCAAATCGGGTTTGGAAAATGCCGGTCGCCGGTAAAACGCGGAATCACATGCCAATGCAGATGCGGCGTCATATTCCCCAGGCTGGCAAGATTGATTTTGGCGGGCTTCAGTGTTTCACGCAGCGCGGCTTCGGTAGCGAACACCACCCGTAATAGCCGGTGTTGCTGGGCTTCGGTGAGGTCGGTCATTTCCTTGATGTGCGCATTCAATATGACCCTGCAAAATCCCGGGTAGTCCACGTCATCTACCAGTACGACCCGACAAAACTCATCGCTCCACAATAGATCGCCACCTGACGTGTTGCACAGTTCACAATTTTCCATATTCATTGACCCTGAAGTTGTAGGGAGTGTGGCCGCCTCATATCGGCTGCATTTACAGCAGATGTCTCAAAGCTATCCGGCCGAGTTCGACGGTTATGCAGAACGCTGTCGGTACGATGGAAATTTCCATACCGGTGATTTTACTGTCTTAAACCCGTCAAGCCAGAATTACAGCAGAACTCGTTCGATGCCGCCGTTGCTGGCCTTTTCTATGTAGCTTTCCATCCAGTCCGGCCCCAGCAGATGTTTGGCCATCTCCACCACAATGTAATCCGCCGAGGTGGCGGCATCGTCATCGTAGCGGGATAAGCCTTGCAGGCAGGATGGGCAGGATGTGAGGATTTTTACCGATGTGTCCTCACCCGAATCAGAGCGTAGTTGACCCGCCACCTTGCGGATTTCTTCTTCCTTTCGAAAGCGGATTTGAGTGGAAATATCCGGGCGCGATACTGCCAAAGTACCCGACTCGCCGCAGCAGCGTTCGCTCAGTTTTACGCCTTCACCCATCAACTGGTTCACAACCTTCATGGGCTGATAGGTCTTCATCGGTGTGTGGCAAGGATCATGGTACATGTAGCGCGTACCATTTACGCCTTCCAGTTTCATTCCTTTTTCCAGCAGGTATTCATGAATGTCGAGCAGGCGGCAGCCCGGAAATATTTTTTCGAACTGATATTTCAATAGCTGATCCATGCAAGTGCCGCAGGATACGATCACGGTCTTGATGTCGAGGTAATTGAGGGTGTTGGCCACGCGATGGAACAGCACGCGATTTTCGGTAGTAATTGCATCGCCTTTATCAGCCTGCCCGCTGGAAGTCTGTGGATAACCGCAGCACAGATAGCCTGGCGGCAGCACGGTTTGCGTGCCGAGTTCGAACAGCATGGCTTGTGTCGCCAGCCCGACTTGCGAGAACAGACGCTCCGAACCGCAACCGGGGAAATAGAACACCGCATCGGAATCATCGTTGAGCTTGGCCGGGTTGCGGATCACCGGCACGATGCTGGCGTCTTCCAGCCCCAGCAATGCACGCGAGGTCTTTTTGGGCAGTCCACCGGGCATCGGCTTGTTGATAAAATGGATGACTTGCGCGCGAACCGGGGCGGTGCCGAGCGTCGCGGGAGGGTGGGCAGTCTGCGTTTTAATCAGACCGAGTTTTTTTGCGCTCCGGTAGGCCCAGCGCTGGGCACTGTAACCCCATTCGATCATCACTTTGCGAGTGAGTTTGATGGTCGTCGGATCGGTGGCATTGAGGAAAAACATCGATGCGGTCGTGCCCGGATTGAATTTTTTCTTGCCCTGTTTGCGCAGGAAGTTGCGCATGCCCATAGACACATCGCCGAAGTCGATATCCACCGGACAGGGCTTTAAGCAGCGGTGGCACACGGTGCAATGATCGGCGACATCGCCAAACTCATCGAAGTGCTGGATTGAAATGCCGCGTCGCGTCTGTTCCTCGTACAGGAAAGCCTCGATCAGCAGCGAGGTGGCGAGTATTTTATTGCGTGGCGAATACAGCAGATTGGCACGCGGCACATGGGTGCTGCATACCGGTTTGCACTTGCCGCAACGCAGACAGTCCTTGATCGAGTCGGCGATCTCGCCCAGCTCGCTCTTTTCCAGTATCAGGCTCTCCAGTTCCATCAGGTTGAAGCTGGGCGTGTAAGCGCGTTCCAGATTGCTGCCTTTGAGCAGCTTGCCTTTGTTGAAGCGGCCGGTCGGATCTATCTTCTGTTTGTACGCGGTGAAGCTCGCAATTTCTTCCGCTTCGAGGAAGTCGAACTTGGTAATGCCGATGCCGTGCTCGCCCGAGATCACGCCGCCCAGATCTTTTGCCAGTTGCATGATGCGATCCACCGCACCGTTAGCCTGTTGCAGCATCGCATAATCGTCGGAGTTGACCGGAATATTGGTATGCACATTGCCGTCGCCCGCATGCATGTGCAGCGCGACGAATACCCGGCTCTTCAGTACCTGCTGATGAATTGCGCTGCAGCGTTCAAGAATAGGCAAATAGGTGCTGCCGCTGAACAGATTGCGCAATGGTTCGCGTAACTCGTGCTTCCATGAGGCGCGGATGCTGTGATTTTGCAGAGCTTGGAATAGGGTGGAGTTGTCAGTCGACGGATTCAACTCCGAACTAACTACTAACGACTCGCGACCATCTAAATTGTCCAGCAGCCATTGCCAGCGCGTACGCACTTCGGTTAGTAGGGCTTGCGCTTCCTGTTGACGGTTACCCAGCAATTCGGCATCGCCCAGTTGTGCGTCGTCCTGATAGCGCAATGGCAATTCGGCGGCGAAAAAGTCGTCCAGCGCATCCAGCAGTTTCAGCTTGTTCGCGAGCGACAGCTCGATGTTGATGCGTTCTATGCCGTCGCAGTAGTCACCCATGCGCGGCAACGGGATTACGACATCTTCGTTAATCTTGAATGCGTTGGTGTGTTTGGCGATGGCGGCCGTGCGTGCGCGATCAAGCCAGAACTTCTTGCGTGCCTCGGCGGATACGGCGATGAAACCTTCGCCGCTGCGCAGATTGGCCAGTCGCACGATTTCGGATGCCGCGGCCGCTGCCGCATCGGCATCGTCGCTGACCACGTCCGCGACCAGCACCATCTTGGGACGCGTGCCGCGCTTGGATTTTGTGGCATAACCGACCGCCTTGAGATAACGCTCGTCGAGGTGCTCCAAGCCTGCGAGGAATACCTGGGAGTCGGTGCGGTTGTGCAGCAGCGAGGTGATCTCGATAATCGCGGGCACGGCTTCGCGTACCTGACCGAAAAACTCCAGACACACGGTGCGGGTATGGGTATGGGCGCGATGCAGGATGAATCGCGCCGAGGTAATGATGCCGTCGCAGCCCTCCTTTTGGATGCCGGGCAGACCCGACAGAAACTTGTCGGTGACATCTTTGCCGAGGCCTTCCTTGCGGAAAGTGCGGCCGGGGATGTTCAATATTTCATTTTCGCCATGCGGTGTTTTGCCGTCCGCCTCAAAGTGGCTGATGCGGAAACTGGCGGTCTCCACATCGTGGATCTTGCCCAAATTGTGATCCAGTCGTTCCACCACCATCCACAGGCCATCCGGCGTGACCATTTTCCACGAGGCCAAATTATCCAGCGCGGTTCCCCACAGCACGGCCTTCTTGCCGCCCGCGTTCATCGCCACATTGCCGCCTATGCAGGAGGCGTCGGCCGAGGTCGGATCGACCGCGAAAACCAGATCGTTGCTTTCCGCGGCTTCCATCACCCGACGGGTCACCACGCCCGCGCCGCAATGCACGGTGGCATAGGGCTGGCTCAGGCCGGGCAGCAGGGTTTGTTCGACGGGCGACAGCGTATCCAGTTTTTCGGTGTTGATAACTGCCGAATGTTTGTCCAGCGGCACTGCGCCGCCGGTATAGCCGGTACCGCCGCCACGCGGAATGATGGTCAGTTCGAGTTCGATACAGGCGCGCACCAGATGCGCGATTTCTTCTTCCGAGTCTGGGGTCAGCACCACGAAGGGATATTCGACGCGCCAGTCGGTGGCGTCGGTCACGTGCGATACGCGCGACAGGCCGTCGAAACGAATGTTGTCCTTGCGGGTGATGCGCCCCAACACGCGCTGTGCGTTGCGGCGCAGTTTCAGGGTGTGGTCGAAGCCGGCTGCAAACTGATCAATAGCCGCAGAGGCCAGTTCGAGCAGGCGTTTTACGCGCTGGTTGCTTTGGCGGCGTTCATCGATGGCATTCAGGCGATGGTGCAATGCGCCGATCAGCGCTTCGCGGCGCTTGCGATTGGCGAGCAGATCGTCTTCCAGATAGGGGTTGCGCATCAGCACCCAGATGTCGCCCAGCACCTCGTACAGCATTTGCGCCGACCGACCGGTGCGGCGCTCTTCGCGCAGCGTGTTGATGATGTCCCACGCCTCTTCGCCGAGTATGCGCAAAACAATCTCGCGGTCGGAAAAGGAAGTGTAGTTGTAGGGGATTTCTCTCAAGCGTGCAGTCATGGTCTGCCCTGATTCAACAAGGCGCGCATTTTACCTGATTGCGGCCCGTCTCTCGACCCCGTGTATAACAAGGCTAAAATGCGCCCATGAATAAACCGGAATTAAATCCGCAAGAACGCGTGTTTTTTGCGCTCTGGCCTGGCGACAACGAGCGTGCCGGATTGGCTGCATGGCAGGCTCCGTTACGGGAACTCTGCGGCGGAAAGGCGATGCTTCCCGCCACACTGCATGCCACGCTGGTATTTCTGGGCAATGTGCCGGTACACCGGCTAGAGGCATTGAAGTTGGTCGCGCAGGAGGTTAGAGGTGTCGCATTTAACATGTCCATCGGGCTGGCGCGCTACTGGGGACATAACCATATTCTCTACGCGGCTCCCCCGGTGCTACCCGCGCCGCTGTCGTTGCTGGTATACGAGCTGGAACAGCACTTACGCGTGCATCGTTTTCGTTTCGAACAGCGTCCTTATAACTAAAGTTTCGGGGTTCATTTTTCAGTACAAATCATGTGTAACCTATTGAATTAACATGATTCCAGGCGCATGGTTCGCGGGTCAAGTTGAAGG
>JBBRFZ010000108.1:0-8358 GCA_038241165.1 Burkholderiales bacterium
CTCTCAAGCCAAAAAATGAGCGATACAGTTCAGGTCTAGGCAAGAAACAGACTGATTACCGCACAAGATATCGGCAGAAGTGTGTAGTGGCGCGGTTCGGTTGATGTGATGTCCATGTGCTGGATTTCATCCCGAATTTAACCGTGCATCAGTTGGTTGTGGGGCAGTTTTTATCGCGACCCTGATTTTGTAATTTAACATGACAAGCAATAACAAGAGCAGTGCGGCGCTGCCATTGTGTGCCACTGCCAGTGCAAGTGGCAACTTCAGGAACACGGCAGAGATGCCAATAACAAATTGCAACACGATCATGAACAATAGCCAGCGTGCGGTTTTGCGTAAACCGTCGACGTTGAGCGCTTTAATTGCCAGCCAGGCAACCAGCACAACCACGACAAATGCAAAGGTGCGATGCGTCCAGTGAATTGCGGTCAGCGCTTGGAAGGACAGATAACCGCCATTGGCGGTCATGCCCAGATTGCGCCATAACGAGAAGCCATTTGCAAAATCCATTTGTGGGAATAATTGGCCTTGGCACAGCGGAAAGTCTGTGCAAGCCAGCGCCGCATAGTTTGTACTGACCCAACCGCCCAGCGCGATTTGAATCAGCAGCAGCAAGAGAGCAAATGCCGCGGGTATGCGCAATGCAACAGCCGATCGCTGTACCGTGGGATGATCGCTTAAGCGCGCGCCGAACCATGTCAGGAGTGCCAGCAACGTCATGCCTAACAACAGATGTGTGGTTACGATGACCGGCTGCAGTTTCATCGTAACAGTCCATGCGCCGAAAGCGCCCTGGACACAAATAAATAAAAACAAAATAGTCGGGAACAGCGGCGAAAATTTCATTTCTTTGCGCCCCGGTTGCAGCCACCTGTACCACGCGATCACCATCATTGCGACGATCAGCACGCCGATGCCCATTGCCAGGTAGCGATGGATCATCTCTATCCATGCTTTCATAACAGTCACCGGACCGGTCGGCATCGCGGTTTCGGCGGCACTGATATCTGCATGTGCCTGTAACGGATTGGCGTGCCCATAGCAGCCGGGCCAATCCGGGCAACCGAGGCCGGAATCGGTCAGTCGTGTGAATGCGCCGAACATGATCAGATCTAACGTAAGAAAAAGCGCGACCCATACCAGCTTCCGGTATTTGTCAGTATCTCTTGACACCCAGACAATAGCCAGCGGCAACAAGGCCGCCAGCATGCCCATGACGGCAAGCTCGATCAGCATAATGCATTTTCCGGGCCCCGCCGACGGGCAATTTCAGAGCGGCGTGGGTAGCGGGGATGGCATGTGATCGGGCAAAAGTTAAAACTGTTCATTCGGCAATTCTCCAGCAGCACACCGGTTTCAGCGTTAATGAAGGTGAGGAACGCAAACATCGCCAGTCATCACATTGCATATCCAGACACAAATGGGTCAGGCAATTAAAAGTATCGTGTTTTAACAGGCTACGACAAAAAGTTTATTTCATAACAGCAGCCGCGTTTTAATTTCAGTAAAAATTCTGGAAGGGGATAAAGTCTTCAAATCCAAAGGTGGCAGTTCCAGCGCATCCAGCGTGTTCTTTACCAGCAGGCCAAGCTCGGTGTCTCCCTCCATGCGCAATCGGCGGCTGAAAAACAGCGTATCCGGATCTTCCTTGCGCAGGGCTAACATCAGAAAATCAGATGCATTGGCGGTTATGGTCAGATCCGGTTCGCGAGTGCGATGGCAGGCGACCATGCCTTTGCGACCGAGCGTGAAATAGAAAGTCACTCCGGCATCGGTCACGTGGATGTTGATGAGTTTGCCCAATAGCGGCTGCATCACTTCCGAACGGAGGGTGTCGCCCATCACCAGATTTACTGCGTTGACGAACAGCAGGGTGTGCGGATATCCCGGCAGCATGGACAGAAAATTGCCGACCGGCTTGGGAAGAGTGAATGGCTGAATATTCATATCGATTGCGGGTTCGCTATCCTTTCAGTTGTCCGGTTGCTGGATTGAAATCATGTTTGCATACTAATACCGAGCAGCTTCATAAGCGTTGCGGGGTAATTGTACCGGCGGTGGATATCTGCTCAATCCCTGGACGCCCGTGCCAGTAACCGTTGCAGGACAATCCCGGAAGCATGTCGGCGATCTGCTGTATGGCGTTTTCGCGGCTTACCCTCTGGTCAATGCTGTCGCGGAACAGCCGGATGATTTCTGTGCTGTGATCGGATTGCGGGCTGATGCGCACTACATCCACGCCGGCATCGTTCAGAGAGTCCAGATCGCCGATCAGGTTGTACACCAGAGCGGATTGGGTCTGCGTGCCGTTGATCACCAGGAACGGTTTGCCTTCACGGGTGCGCATGGTCTTGCCGTCGGGATCATTGATGCACAGAAAGCCGCAATCGTCCTTGGGCAGATTGTGAAAACGTGCGGTGAAACAGCGCGAAGAAAAAGCCAGCGGCAGCCTGCCCCAGGAAAAAACTTCTGTCCCCATCCCTGCCGGTCTGGAATGCTGCAACGGCTGCAGCGCTTCAAGTGACATTTCCACCGGAATGACCCAGCGTCTGGCGCCGAGAGACGCCATGATCTCCAAGGTCTGCGAATTATAGATGTTCAGGTAGGGGCCGGCAATGAACGGCATCCGGCCCTCCAGCCGGTGCACCGCGCCCATGTCGTTGGCTTCCACTGCGAGCGCGCCGTTATCCGCGATGCGGCGCATCGCTTTGAGGTCAGACTCGGATTCGATCAGTGTCAACGTGGAAAGAACCACTTCCTTGCCGGCGGCGATCAACATCTGTGCCACTTCCAGCCAGTCTGGCAGGCGCATCATATGGCGCCGCGAGCAGACCGTTTCGCCGAGATAAACGATATCCACCGGGGTGGCGGCGATTTCTTCGTAGTACGCCTGCAGTTTTTCCCGCGGCCAATAATAAAGGACAGGGCCGAGTGCAAGTTTCATTTCCATGGCCGGTTATATGCACCCAGAGTCTGTTGCTGGCCTTCGGATATTTTGCCCAGTTGCGCAGTCCACGCGGGTTTGACATCGAATTCAGGAGGGTTTTTCACGCACTGGTCTATCGCCTCGCGCCAGACACGGGTAACTTGCTCGACATAGGCCGGGCTTCTTTGCCTGCCCTCGATCTTGAGGCCGCGCACCTTGATACGCATCAGTTCCGGCAACAGCGCCAGCGTGTTCAGACTGGTCGGTTCCTCCATCGCATAGTAGGTTTCTCCTTCCACTTCGAAACGTCCCTTGCACAGTGTTGGGTAGCCGGCATTTTCGTTATCGGCATAACGGTCGATCAGCACGCCGTTGAGGCGCGATTCCATGCCCTTCGAAGTCTGTTGCCAGCGCACGGCCTTGGGCGGAGAGCACACGCCACAATTGTTCGGCGAATCGCCGGTAGCATAGGAAGAGAGCGAGCAGCGTCCTTCAACCATCACGCACAGCCCGCCAAAACCGAACAGCTCCAGCTCCACCGGTGTGCCGCCGGACAGCTCCTCGACTTGCGCAAACGACAGCACCCGTGGCAACACCGCGCGACGGATGCCGAAATGCTCGTGATAAAAATTGATCGCTTCGTAATTGGTGGCCGAGCCCTGCACCGAAAGATGCAGGTGCAGGTTGGGGTGGTTTTTCAGTGCATATTGCATCAGGCCGGGATCAGCCAGGATGATCGCGTCCATACCAAGATCGGCGGCCTGGTCGATCGCCTTCTTCCAGCGTTCCCCGCCGACCGCTTTGGGATAGGTGTTGAGCGCCAGAAACACCTTTGCACCTTTTTCATGTGCATACTCGACACCTTTGGTCGCAGTTGCCATGTCGAAATTGAGTCCGGTGAAATTGCGCGCGTTGGTGTCGTCGCGAAAACCCAGATAGACGCAGTCTGCACCTTTGTCAACGGCGACTTTCAATGCCGGCAGGCTACCTGCCGGGCAAACCAGATCCAGTTTGTATTCAGGCTGCATAAGTGATTTTCTCCTGAGTAAATGGCATGCCGACAAATTCTCCCTGGCGATGACCGCGGCGCTTCAACTCGAATTCTATCCCATTCAGGATATTCCATTTCTGAGAGCACCACGAGGGAGTCAGCAGAATATCCTTAGCAGCTGTCCCGGTGACGCGGTGATACACGATATGAGACGGTGTACGTTCGATCAGGTCGGCCGCGATCCTGATGTAGTTGGCCACTGCCAGCGGTTCATATTCGCCGCGCCGCCACTCGGCGGCCAGCATGGTATTTTTGACCACATGCAGCGGATGTATCTTGAGGCCGTCGGTTCCCAGCGCAAGCACGGTATCGAGTGACGCGTGGTAATGGTATTCCGTTTCGCCGGGCAGCCCGATGATCAGGTGGGTGCAAACCGGGATTCCCAGTTTTCTCGCGGTCGACGCAGTTTGTTCATACTCTCTGAGGCCATGGCCGCGGTTCACCCGTCTGAGCGTATCGTCGAAAGCAGATTGCAATCCCAGTTCCAGCCACACCACATAACCGCGTTGTTGATAGCTCACCAGCAGATCGAGTACTGCATCGGAAACACAGTCCGGCCGGGTGCCGATAGACAGACCTATCATGTCCGGCTCGGACAACGCCTTCTCATAGAGTGCAGCCAGTTCCGCGACATCGGCATAGGTGTTGGTGTATGCCTGAAAATAGGCCAAGAAAAGGCGCGCACGGGTGCGCTTCCCGATGGCGTATTTGCCACGTGCGATCTGATCGGCAAGAGCAGGGGGGGTGCGCCCGTTCGGGCTGAAGGAGACATTGTTGCAGAAGGTACACCCACCTGTGCCCTTGGTGCCGTCCCGGTTGGGACAGGTAAAGTTTGCATCGAGCGCAATCTTGTGCACTCGTTCTCCATGCCGCTGCACCATGAACTGCCCGAAGGTCAGGATATAATCAGAAAGTGCCATTGATAACAACCAAGACGTTTCGCATGAAGTTCAGGCTATAGAAGGCAAGAAAAATTTATGTTGATTTATGTCAAGACGGGAAACCCCGCTTGTTTGGAAGTATATAGTATTTTGTTTTTTCCAGAAATGTTATTGCCCGCAAATAGTAGCAATCTCGTGAAATAGCTAGTCTCGTCCGGATTCATGTAAACTGGTGACGAGTATTGTGTTAGCGGTTGTTGCACTCAGTAGCCAGCTGGCAAGAATATTCAATTCGGTAACAGAATCGAACTTGCTCTCTGTCGCTAATTTCGCTAACCTCGCAGATGCTGAAATGCAACATACCGACAAGATCCGGTAAGGGGCTGCACGATTTTTCAGTATAAGTGGCGCAAATCAGTAAGGAGAAAATCTTGAAAATTATTGTCAGTTGGTCGTTGATTATCGCTGCATTGTTGTTCTCAACAGCTGAGGCTGGGCAAACAATCAATGGCTGTCAGATCAAAAAAAGGGCAAGTTGCCCGGGCGCAGACCTTTCCGGAGCGAACTTGGCCAAGTCCAATCTGGCTAGCGCCGATCTTGGAGGGGCCGATCTGTCAGGCGCCGATCTGAGCGGCGACAGGATCACGGAAGCTAACCTGATGAATGCGAATTTGTCCAATGCCAATCTCTCTGGAGCTGATTTGTCCGAGACATATATGAACGGTGCGAATTTGTTTCGTGCGAATCTGACCAAAACCGATCTTTCACAAAGCACTTTGCTGGATGCCAACCTAAAGGAGGCCAATCTTACAAGCGCGAATTTATCCATGGCCGATCTTAAAGGAGCCGATCTGACCGGTGCGAATGCGGTTGGAGCGGTATTTGCTGAGACCGGTCTGGTCGAAGCCAATCTTACGCGCGTCGATCTTACCGGGGCGAAATTGATAGCCACTGATTTGCGAAAAACCATTCTGAAAGACGCTATATTTTGCAATACCACTATGCCGGACAGAAGCATCAACAACAGCGGTTGCAGGAAATAAGAACGACCCGGGCACATAGTAGATGTATCTGAAACTTGTACTGATGACTTTCGTACTCGCGTTTTTCGCGGTGGTGTTCAGCTCTTACGCGCGCCTTTCCGATGCCGGACTTGGATGTGCAAATTGGCCTGCCTGCTACAAGGAAAATGCGCTGAAGGAAAGACAACCGCCCCAGGCTGATACCGCTGCGCGTGACCATGCATCATGGCGATGGAAACTGCAGAACATGGTGGGATTGCTGCTCGGGATACTCGCTATCACGGTCTGCCTGCTTTCGTGGCAGAAGCGCAGGGAGTTGCGGCAATCACCATTGCTGCCAACAGTGCTGGTGGGGGTAATGGGATTTCTGGCGGCATTCGGCATTTTTGCCTTTTCTTATCTTCCTCGACCGTTCATCGTTGTTGTGCATCTTGCAGGGGGGTGTGCCACGCTGATACTGCTGGAATGGATCGCGTTGCGCCAGATGGCACCGGTTGCCCAAATTGGTGGCAGCACGATGCAGAGTTGGCACGGATTTTCTAGATTAGGCTTGGTGTTGGTGCTTATTCAGATAATGCTGGGTGGTTGGGTAAGTGCAAATTTTGCCGCGCTTTCCTGCACCGGTTTCCCTCTTTGTAACGGCGCGCTACTGCCGCCTATGGATTTTTCATACAGCTTCGACGGATACGGATTGCCACTTTCCGTTGAGAGACTGACGGCAATTCACTGGCTGCATCGGGCTGGCGCGCTGATTACTCTTCTTTATTTGAGCTGGCTTTCCTTTAGAGTGATAGCTGTAGATGGGCTGCGCGCTATCGGCAAAGCAATGCTGGGATTGATTGTGCTTCAGTTTGTGCTCGGCATTTCCAATGTGCTGCTCGGGTTGCCGCTTGCCGGTGCAGTTCTGCATAACGCGGTGGCGATGCTGTTGCTGGTTACGCTGGTGTTGTTGAATTACAGGCTTCAGAAACAGAATATAAGACGAGTAGATTTGTCAGCTATTTAGTCTTTCCGGGAGTGGATTTTGGAAAGCACTCAACCCCTTGATCAAGGGTGTATTGATTAGTTTTGCCAGTCTTGTATAGGCAGTCCGTCCGCAATCGAAAAACTGCCGACTCCATATTATCTTGTAGGACAAATACCGACCTAAAATACAGACATAAGCCGACATTAAATCCGCTTACTACGGAGTATTCTTGTCTTGGATGCACAACATTGAAACTTGTTCCAGATTTCCAACTTTGAAGTTTAGACATAATTTTTGGAAATCAAAATGAAAATAATTAAGGCAATTACTAAAGGAGAATGATATGAAATCTTTCATCGCAAGCATCACAGTAGTAACAGGTTTGACGTTTGCTGGCAGCGCAATGTCTGCGGGATATGCCGCCACTTGCCAAGAAACTCGGTTGCGCCAATTGTCACAAAATTGACAAAAAGTTGGTTGGGCCAGCCTGGCAGGCGGTTGCTGACAAATACAAGGGAGATGCAGGCGCTGCAGCCAAGTTGGAGGCCAAAGTTGCCTCGGGTGGCAGCGGCGTATGGGGCCCAGAGCCTATGCCTGCACAGCCTAAACTCAGCGATACCGACAGACATGAATTGGTTGAATTTATTTTGAGGCTGGCCAAGTAGGCGCAATCCCTGAGAAGTTGGCCGGGGTAATTTTCGTACAACAGATGAGATTCTGTAACTGCTGTAATCCGGGTTCCCTGTCGGCGTCGGAATTTATTTGAAGATGCCTGTACTCGGCGGCAGCAACTGCTTTGGAAACGTGCGAGAAATTCAACAATATCAATGCGGTCTGTTATGCCGTAATGTGTGGGCGTGTATGTGTGCTGTTTAATGCTCGGGAATCACCGCAACAGACAAGTTAGAGATCAACGAAGAGAGGGTGTTGTTAACATAACCTTATGGGAGATATGATCATGCGCTATAAAAATATACTTGCAGCATTGTCCATAGCGGCAGCTTTGCCGCTGGCCATTCATAATGCTTACTCTTCAGAAGAAGCGAAGCACAACGATGCGACGGCAGAAGCAATGCACCATGATGATGATGAGGCGAATCCGAATCCGAATGCGCCAAAGATGCACCATGATGATGATGGGTACCCGAATGCGCCAAAGATGACCGAGGCGGAATTTGCCAAGGGCAGCAAGATTTTCTTCCAGCGCTGCGCAGGCTGCCATGGCGTGCTGCGTAAAGGAGCGACCGGCAAACCGTTGACGCCGAATCTTACGATTGATAAAGGTACAGAATATCTGAAGACATTTATCGGTTATGGCTCTCCGGGCGGCATGCCGAACTTTGGTTCGTCAGGGACGCTGACCGAAGCAGAAGTCGATCTGATGGCGCGCTATGTTCAACAAATGCCGGTAACTCCACCTGAAATGAGCATGAAGGACATGGAAGCTACCTGGAAGGTCATTGTTCCGGTGAAAGACCGTCCAACCAGGAAAATGAACAAATTGGACC
>JBBRFZ010000109.1:0-8351 GCA_038241165.1 Burkholderiales bacterium
CTCCTCCTCCCAAATAATATTGCCGCGTTGCGTGAGTCCTTAAGCAATGATCGTTTAGCCCTCGAACAAAGCTTTTTGAAAAACCGCAAGGCGGCACTCCTGCTAAGCGCGCACAGCCGGCTGATCGACCGGTACCTGCAACACGTCTGGCAGCAACTCTCCATGCCTGACATGATCGCACTTGTCGCGGTGGGCGGTTATGGACGAGGTGAACTGTATCCCAAGTCGGACATTGATTTGCTGATTCTGCTGAATGCCGACAAGCCGGATGATGCCTTGCAGCAAAAGCTGCATCAACTGATCGGCATGCTGTGGGACATCGGCCTTGATGTCGGGCACAGCATACGCACCGTGGCGCAGTGCCTGAGCGAATCCTCTGACATCACCGTGCAAACCAATCTTCTCGAAGCACGCCTTCTGACCGGTGATGCAAGGCTGTTCAGGGAAATGCAAAATTTATTGCAGCAATACCTCGATCCATGCGAATTTTTTCTGGCCAAGCAGCATGAGCAACAACAACGCCATGCCCGCATTGCCGATACAGACTACAACCTCGAACCCAATCTGAAGGAAAGCCCCGGGGGTTTGCGTGACCTGCAAACCGTTACCTGGATCAGCCGTGCAGCAGGCCTGGGCACACGCTGGACCGAGCTAGCCAAAGCGGGGCTGATCAGCATTGGCGAGGCGCGCCAGATTGCCCGTCACGACACCCTGTTGCAAACATTGCGCATACGATTGCACTATCTTGCCAAACGTCGCGAAGACCGTCTGATATTCGAGTTTCAGACACAGCTCGCCGAACAAATGGGCATCACCGCATCAGCCAACCGTCGCGCCAGCGAACATTTGATGCAACGCTACTACAGGACAAAACTGGCGGTACGCCAGTTCAACACCATCTTGTTGCAAAGCCTGCATGATCACCTGTTCCGCGAAACGCCGTCCCAGTATGCACTCAACGAGAGATTCCGGGTCATCGGCACACTGCTGGATATCCGCGATGAGCAATTGTTCGAACATACGCCGGAAGCGATTTTCGAACTGTTCCTGCTGATGCAAAAATACGCTGAACTGACCGACTTGAGCACCAGAACGCTGCGCGCGCTGTGGCGCGCCCAGCATCTGATCGACGCGGCGTTTCGCCGCAACCCGCTGAACCGGTCACGTTTCATGGAAATACTGCGCCAACCTACGGGCGTACTTCACACGCTGCGGCGCATGAATCAATACGGCATACTCGGTCGCTATATACCCGCGTTCGGGCGTATCGTGGGACAGATGCAGCACGACCTGTTTCATGTCTATACGGTGGAGGAACATATCCTGATGGTGGTGCGCAATCTGCGCCGCTTTGCCGTGCCGGAATTCGCCCATGAACACCCGCACTGCAGCAGGTTGATTGGCGAATTCGCGCGCCCCGAAGTGCTGTATGTCGCCGGACTCTTCCACGACATCGCCAAAGGAAGGGGTGGTGACCATTCGCAGCTTGGCAAGAAAGATGCACGCACATTTTGCAAGCAACACCTGCTCAGCCGCGACGACACCGACCTGGTGGTGTGGCTGGTCGAGCAACATCTGTGCCTCTCCGCCACCGCACAGAAGCAGGATCTGTCCGACCCCGAGGTGATCGCAAGTTTCGCCGCCAAGATCAGGAACGAGCGCTATCTGGTCGCGCTGTATCTATTGACGGTTGCGGATGTGCGCGGTACCAGCCCGAAAATATGGAATGCCTGGAAGGCCAAGCTGATAGAAGACCTCTACCGCGCAACGCGCCGCTATATGAAAGACGGCCAGGTCAAAAATCTTCTCGACGATATCCGCAAACAGGCGGCTACCACGCTTAATCTGTATGCGATGACCGCCGAGTCCTACCAGCTGTTGTGGGCGCAGCTCGATGACAGCTATTTTCTGGATCATGAAGCGCAGGAAATAGCCTGGCATACCCGCTTGCTGGCCTACCGCGTGAATTCAACCAGCCTGATCGTAAAGACACGTCTGAGCCCTGTCGGCGAAGGATTGCAGGTATTGGTGTATTGCACGGATCAGCGCGGCCTGTTTGCGCGCATCTGTGATTTTTTTGCCCGGATGAATTTGACCATTGCCGAGGCCAAGATCCATACCACCCTGCATGGCTACGCGCTGAACAGCTTCCAGATCATGGAAGCCACGCGCAGCAACACTGCATACCGCGACATCATGACTTATATCGAGTTCGAACTATCACTGCAAATCATGCAAGCCAAACCAATAACCCCTGTCGCCACCGGGAGGGTCAGCCGCCAACTGAAGCACTTCCCGCTCACCACCGAGGTCGAGATCAAACCCGACAACAAGGGAATGCTGGTACTCTCACTGATTACCGGTGATCGTCGGGGGCTGTTGGCCCGTGTCGCGCTGATTCTGGACAAACACCATATCCAGCTGCACCGTGCCAAGATCAATACCCTGGGCGGTCGTGCCGAGGATGTATTCTGGATCAGTGGCGAGGATATTGAACAACCCGGGCATACAGATGCATTGCGGAACGCGATACTGACAGTTTGAGTTGTTGCTGCGGTGAGCAAGACACAGGAGATAGCCGTGAGAAGCGCAGCATGAATATTGCCATCATCGGCGGCGGTTACGCGGGCATGGCTGCCGCAGTCGAATTGTCTGATCGCGGCATCCCGGTCAGCGTGTTTGAAAGCGCGCGTCAACTCGGCGGACGCGCGCGCGGCGTGGTGCACCAGGATATGCAGCTCGACAATGGCCAGCACCTGCTGCTCGGCTGTTATTACCAGACCCTGCGCATGATCGATAAGGTCGGCGGCAATCCCGAAACCGATTTCCTGCGCCTGCCGCTGCAACTCGATCTGCACGGCGAGTTCTCCATGAAAGCGCCGCGGCTGCCCGCCCCGTTTCACCTGTTGGCCGCTCTGCTTGGCGCACAGGGCCTGTCGTTCGGCGCACGCCTGAAAGCCGCGCGCTTCATGCTCGCACTGCGCCTCATGAATTTCAAACTCCCCTCTCACGCTTGCGGGAGAGGGAGGAGCGAAGCGGAGGGAGAGGGTTGTGGAAAGGGCACCGACATCACCGTCAGCGAGCTGCTCGCGCAACATGGCCAGGATGCCGACCTGACATTCAAGCTATGGGAACCGCTGTGCATCGCCGCGCTGAACACACCGATACACAAGGCTTCCGCACAGGTACTGCTCAACGTATTGCGCGATGCGCTGAACCGCTCCCGCGCCGACAGCGATATGCTGCTGCCACGCATTGACTTTACCGCGCTGTTCCCGCAACGCGCCGCCAACCACGTCGAACGGCACGGCGGCAGGGTGAACATTGCGTGCAGTGTGGAAGCGCTGCGTCCGTTTGAAGAATGTATCGAAATAACCACTGCAACGGGCACTGAAAAATTCAGTCACGTCATCTGCGCCGCATCGCCTGCAGCTGCCGCCAAACTGCTGCGCCCCATCGCCGTCCTTGCAGAAACTGTCGCACAGATCGACAGTCTGGAGCACCAGCCTATCTACACCGTGTATCTGCAATATTCTGACAATATCAATTTGCCGCACCCCATGCTTGGCCTGTGCCAACGCTATAGCCAGTGGCTGTTCGACAGGGGGCGCATCGCCGGCCAGCACGGCCTGCTCGCCGCAGTGATCAGCGCGGAAGGCATACATCAGGAATTGTCGCAGGAGGAGCTTGCGCAACATGTCATTACGGAATTGCGAGAGGAGTTCGGCATCGCCGAACAACCGCAATGGTACAAGGTCATCGCTGAAAAGCGCGCCACGTTCTGCTGTTCACCCAACCTGCAACGCCCCTCGCAGCATACATCCCTGCCCAGATTGCTGTTGGCAGGTGACTACACGGTGGGCGAATATCCCGCTACGCTGGAAGGCGCGGTAATCAGCGGAGTGAAATGCGCGGAAGCGCTACTGACTCAGTCCGACGGGGATTAGCAAAGAGTGATTACCCGAAACCGGTAAAGGATTGGAATCGGTTTTTCAGATTGTTCCGGCTATAAAACTAGCGGTTGTCCGGGCACGGCATTTAACTTTGTGTATCTTCGGACTTGTTTGCCGGATCGGCATTGCCATTGCCAAAATCGAGCCAGTCATCACCAAACAACTCAACCGGATGCTGCGCACGGTCTGAACCGTTGCCGCAACTCATCGAGTCCACCGGGCAATATCTGTCGCACCCCCAGCATATCCGCTCGGGGTGTGCGGGATGTATCGGGAATCTTTTAGCCATCCTGCATTATATGCGACTCGGCAATCGCGTGTTGATGCAAGCATCAATCGATCATTCGTGGATCGATTGTGCTCACCTTGCCGATTTAGGGCGGGGCTTTTTGTAGAGTTCATTCAATCCCAATATTTCCTGCCAGACATTTTTCGGAAACCCGCTACGGTCGAATCTGCCACCGCTGATAGTGGGATGTAGCAAGTCTGCCAAATAGGCTTCGCCATCCGGCGAGTTCCAGAGCAGGACAATCTTTTCCAGGATATGAGGAAATTTTTCCGCAAGTAGCTTTGGATATTGGTCTGGTAGGCATTTCAACGTTTGCATGACGGATTCTCTATTTACCATCTTCTATCCCTATTTAATATGGCTCGTTGTATGGCTGTGCAAAACATCCCGAACGGCTAGCACCGGCGAAGAGTAGAACAGATATGTTTATGACGTCAAATTCGGCGCTGTATAAATATCGCATCACTGCCTCACAAATTAGCCGACAATATGCCATCCAGCCATAACTTCCAGCACCGGTATTTTTGTTCCAGCACCGCCGAACTGCGGGTGGGTGATATTCTCGTGCTGTTGCGTTCTGTCACGTGCTTCTTCCCTGCAGCAAGCAGCGCGGCCCCGCACAGGCTGGATTCGGTTTGCCGCAAATGGCAGACCTCGAATGGCACGCACTGTGCGATGCCTTGCTGCAAGCAGGTCAATTCGGATAACCCCCCGGAAAGTATCACACGCTCTATAGCGCATTCACGGTGAAATTCCTCCAGTATCCGCGCCACCCGGAAAATGACAGCTTCCAGCAACAAAGCGGCTATGCGTTGTTTTGGCAGGTGCTCGACCGGTTCGGAATACCGGATACCGATATCGCCGCGAAAATAGGGTGCGCCCAGACCGCTGGGCTCGGCAATGCAGTAAATATTATCGGCGGCCAGATCTTCAACCCCGCATTCGGCGACCGGATAGGGCGCAAGTGCCGCAACAATGGAATTGAGTGTTGCCTCGATGGCGAAATGCGCATGTTGCGCGTCATCCTGATAGACCAGGGTTTTCAGGTATCCGTTGAATGCTGCACTTCCGTGTGGCAGGTAACGTATTACGAAACAGCCGGTGCCAAGATTGACCAGCACCTCGTGCCGCCCCTCACCGACGCCGGCGAGTAGCGCAGCTGACTGGTCGCCGACACTGGCATGAAGAATCAGGCCATGATTCAATGGCAGGGCCAAGCCTTCGGAAGGCCGGATCGACGGCAATATCCCGATGGGAATCCCGAAAAGTTCGCACAAAACCGCAGACCATTGTTGCCGGCGAATGTCCAGCAGCAAAGTGCGAGCAGCCATCGATGCATCCGTGATGAAATGCCTGCCGCCTGTCAGGCGCCAGATCATGAAGGTGTCGAGCGTACCCGCAAGAAGTTCGCCGTTTTCCAACCGCGCCTTCCAATCCGGATTGTTCTGTAAAACCACGCGCAACTTGGGTGCAAAATAATAGGGTGCCAGTGCCAGGCCTGTAAGCGCCCTGATAACCGGTTCATGTTCGTGCAGCTCGCTACAACTGGCCACGCCGCGACTGTCCTGCCACGAGATCAGCGCTGTAATCGGTTGCCCGGTGGATTTTTCCCACAGCAGAAAAGACGAACGCTGGCTGCACAAACCCAGTGACTTGCATTCTCCGGCCTGTAACAGGCAATCGGCCAGTACCTGTTCGGCCGTTTCTGCATAGGCCAATGCATCGCTTTCATAATGCCCGCCTTCGACACTGATCTGCGGTGCGGGGCGCGCAACGATATTGCAAAGTTTACCGTCACGATCCAGCAAACCAGCCTTGATCGAGGTGGTGCCCAGATCAAGAGCTATCGTGGAAATTCCCGAAGGGTTCATCGTTGGCGGCAGGATGATACTTCACGGTTTATTGCAGCCTCATCCCAACCCATCGCAGCGGCAACAATATTTGCAATACGGCGCAGCGTATCTTCGGTGAGTTTTGCCAGAATCAGCAACGGCATGCGTCGGCGCAGCAGATCGTCCAGATGAATGGCCATCTCGTCGCACGCACACAACAGCAGGTCCGCATAGATGAACGGAAGCTCAGGCACGATGCGTTCGGCCAAACGTGGGTCACCTTCCATGCTGCGCAACACCTGTTCAACCCGAATGCCGTGGCGGCGCATCAGCCACTTCGTGATTTCCGGAGCGATGCCGAGACGTTTGGCCTGCGCATTGATGGTGACTGACCATTCGGCAAAATCCGTTTCGGGCGCCCATGGAAATCTGCGATCTTTGGTGGCACACGGGATATCGATGCCAAGTTGAGCGCACACTGTGTCGACGATGACCGTCGTGTCTTCCCGCGCCGAGGTCAGCTTGCCGCCTATCGAGTAATGCGCTCCATTACCCACGGTCTTCAGTTCCCAGTCGCGGCTTACCGCAGAGGGCGAAGCTTGATCGCTGTGCTTCATCACGCGCACCCCGGCGTAGCTCCCGACGATATCGGCTTCGGTCCACGCTGCCTTCAGATAATGATTGGCTTCATTCAGCAGATAGGCGATCTCGTCCGGTTTGACCGCGACATGACCTGGATCGCCGATGTATTCCGTATCGGTCGTCCCTATCAGCGTCATGCCATACCAGGGGATGATAAAGAATACCCGGCCATCCGACTTGGCGGTCAACAGCAAAGCCTCGTCAGTCGGCAGCGCAGGCATAACCAGATGTATCCCCTTGGCCAACCGGCACCAGTCGCGTCCCGGTGCAGATGCGCTTGTCCACTGTCCAGTGGTATAGACGATTTGCCGGGCAAGAACCTGCGCGCTTTTTTCACCGAGCCGATCTTCGACCGTTGCCCCGCATATCTGTCCGCCCGATTCGATCAGTCCGGCAAGCTTGCAGTAATTTACGCACACCGCCCCTGCCGCCACCGCCCCCGCGATCAATTCGAGCACCAGACGCGCATCATCAGTCTGAGCATCTCCATAGGTGTAGCCGCCTTTCAGGCCGTCGCTATCGAGAGCCGGAAAACGTTCGGCAAATGCGGCGCGGTCGAAATGACGATGGGCGATGTCAGCACCGGGGAAGCCCGCGATAAGATCGTACAGCATCAAACCGACCTTCAACTTCAGCGTCCCGACACGGCTGTTCTTGTAGATGGGCACACCGAAGCGCAGCGGCCAGACGCGATGCGGCGCCAGTTTCAGCAACCGCTGCCGTTCCAGTATCGCCTTCCTGACCAGTTTGAAATCGTAAGTCTCGAGGTAGCGCAACCCGCCGTGTATCAGCTTGCTGGATGCGGACGAGGTCGCGCCGGCCCAGTCGCCCTGCTCGACGATAGCGACGCTCAAGCCGCGCAATGCCGCATCGTAGGCAGTCCACGCGCCGTAGATGCCGCCGCCACAGACCAGCAGATCGAAGTGCTTGCCAGTGAGTTGTGAGAAGTCGCGTTTCATTTCTCTGGAGATAAATTAACTCGCGGCGTGGGACTGAAACTACGCCGCCAACTCATCCGCTATCATCTCAGCCTGCTTCAACACTGTTTCTGTCGCCAGCAACTGCATGTCAGGCGGATAGCCGAATTGGCGCAGCGTGCGTTTCACGATCACTTTCAATTTCGCCTTCACGCTTTCCTTGATCGTCCAGTCTATCGAAGCATTCTCGCGCACGCGCTGCGTCAGCACTACCGCCAGTTCGCGCAACTGATCCTGTTTCATGAGCTCGCGTGCGCTATTGTTGTTAGCCACCGCCGTATAGAACGCATATTCAAAATCGCTCAGTCCCATGTGTATGGCTTCTTCATCCGAGGCGACAATTTCCTTGCTGATTTTGATCAGCTCCTCCATCACCTCGGCGGCGGTCAGAATTTTGTTGTGATATTTCTTGATGGCATTCTCCAGCATCTCCATCAAGCTTTTGCTCTGCACCAGATTTTTCTTGGCGCGTGCTTTCAATTCATCGTTGAGCAGCTTCTTTAACACCTCCAGCGCAATGTTCTTGTGCTTGTAGCCTTTCAGTTCAGCAAGGAACTCTTCGGACAAAATTGAAATGTCCGGCTTCTTGATACCTGCCGCGTCAAAAATATCAATCACCTGCTCCGACACCAGCGCTTTGTCGATCACTTGGCGGATG
>JBBRFZ010000110.1:0-8334 GCA_038241165.1 Burkholderiales bacterium
GCCGATCCTGCGAGGCGATGCGGTACAACATCGCCGCTTCATCATTGGCGATGTTCATACACCACCTTGCCTTCGCGCAGCGCCCAGTAAACCGGAGTGGAGCACCAGTTCCTGCGTTGCTCGAACTCGGCATCGGAGTACACCAGCACATCCACATCCACGCCTATCCAGCCGACCGCCTGCTGCAAGCGCAGCATTTCCTGCGCGCGATCCGCAACCACCGGCTCCACCACCATGATATCGAGGTCGGAATGTTCGCCCGCATCGCCGCGCGCGTAAGAGCCGAACAGGATGACCCTGCTCGGCTGGCTGGCGGCGGAAACCACACTATCGATTGCCTGTTGGATCTTTTCGGTTTGCAACACAGGTATTCCTCTCACTATCATAATCGGCACAGTTTAACGCCAACCGCACACTGTACCAACAGTAGTAGATATTCAGCCAGTGATATTCTGGAAATCAATTGAACCTGACCCCTATCGTGCTGCCTATCGTGCTGATGAGGTACGAAATATAGACAGATGCGCCGATATCTCTTCATGAGAAATGTATCGGTCAAATTTCTTAGCATCTTCAGTCCATCGTTCATAGAAAACTCTAGGTGCTATCAGCACTGTTTCGTAGTCTGCATAGTTGTAATATTTTGGATCGCCTAACCAAAGTTTTGCTCTTTCAGCGTAATGCTCTGGTTGTAACGGTGTGAACTTACCATGGGCCAGTTTGTTTTCTATATGTAGTGCGAATCTTTTAGATTCTTCTGCCTCGAAAACAACGAGTATGTCTGTTTCACTTTCTTTAATGATCTCTTCCTCAACGCCCGTTGCCGAATTTTGAATTATGGACGGCACACTTCCATATGGATAATTTGACCGAGACCAAAGGTAAGACGCGTTTTCTCCAGAAAATTTGGTTTTGCTTAGAAACCAGCTAGCAAAATCAGGGGAAATTTTGAATGCTTCGTCTATAGCTTTATCCAAAGTTTTCTCGGTGATTTTATTCATATAGTAATTCCTATTCACAGTGGAGAGATGCAACCTTACTTAATCAAAATCAAATCTGCGCATTTCACTATTAGTGCGAGAAAATTCATCCTATGACGCAAATCAACTCAAAATGCTCTTTCTGATGATTTAACACATGTACCTCTAGCCAGCTCTTCTCCTGACCAATAATAGATAAACGTTCCATTCGTTCTTCTAATTTCCCATAATGCAGTAGCAAGAGGCTGGGATTCGCCACAGTTGATGTTAATTTGGATTTCCGTTTCAGTTATTTTGACATTCCATTTTGGATTTGGGCATATTTCTTCTGGAAATAGATTATCTCGTGGGAAAGTGGGCTTTTTTACGTTTGAGCTTTCTTCAATATTAATACTAAAATTCTTTGAACCTAGATCAATAGCAGCCGTAAAAGAATAAGGGTGCTTCACGTTTATACTTCTATAGAATGACTCTCCTGTGCAAGCTAGCCTAACTTCATCACTCATTGCATTGCATGAAACAGGGATGCCAATTAGTCCAGTCAAAATGGCAGTTTTATTCATTTTTAACTCCTAGTAGTCCGACTAAAAATTGTTGTCGAGTATAACCACGAAACCTGTTTCCACTTATAAGTATCAGGTCGAATTGTTTCTTACCGATCATTTGCGCAACAAAATCGCCAACTGTGCCGGCCATTGCGCCATCGGCTCACGGCTGAAGCCGCTCTTGGCAAACTGCGTCCAGCGGCCGATCACGTAGCACACCAGCAGGTTGGCGTGTGCACTGACGTCTACAGCTTCGCCGAGCTCGCCTTGCGTCGCGGCCATGCGCAGAGATTGCTTGAGCGTGGCTTCGATGCGGTCCAGCAATTGGTTGATGCGCTGCTGCAAGCGTTCGTCCTCGTTCACCAGCGCGTCGCCGATCAGCACGCGGGTCATGCCGCGGTTCTTCTGTGCGAAGTTGAACAGCATCGCGATGGTCGCCTCGATCTGCTTCACGCCGCTTTTTTCTTCCTGGGTGATCTTGTTGATCAGGCCGAACACGGTCTGCTCGATGAACTCGATCAGGCCCTCGAACATCTGCGCCTTGCTGGCAAAGTGGCGGTAAAGCGCCGCCTCGGAAAGCTCCAGCCGTGCGGCCAGCGCAGCGGTGGTGATCTTTTCGCCCTTGGGTTGCTCCAGCATCTGCGCGACGGTTTGCAATATCTGTAGTTTTCTTTCGCCCGGTTTGGCTGCCATGTTTACCTCTCTTTGTTTATTCAATACAACTGCGATTACGTCAAAACCTAACCCCTCCCGGCCTCCCCTTGTCAGGGGAGGAGCGTCACTCTGCAATTTATCGCCACCCTGCTCTCCCCCTGACAAGGGGGAGATGGAGGGGGTTTCTCATCAACTCAACCGCGACAATACGCCCGGCAGTTGCATCACATCACGAATCTTTACATCCACACACGGCGTACTTCTATTGCCAACATTCACCCACACCGTGCGCATTCCCAACCGCTTGGCCGCTTGCAGGTTTTTCAGGCTGTCTTCCACCATCACGCATTGCGCCGCTTTCACGCGGTGATTTTTCAACAAGCGCATGAAGCCGTACACATCCGGCTTGGGGCGATAGCGCGTGTGCTCCACCGCCATCACATCGTCGAACAGGTCATCCACGCGCAACAGCTTCAGCACCGCATGCGCGTAATGTTGCGGCGCATTCGAGAACACCACTTTCCTGCCCGGCAACGCTTTCAGTACGTGGCGTAATCGCGGTACCCTCAGCACCATTTTGTCCAGTTCCGGAAACTGGTGCGTATGCCACAGAAAATGGCCCGGATCGGTACCGTGATGGCGCATTAGGCCGCTCAATGTCGCGCCGTATCTTTGCCAGTAATGCATACGCAAATCGTTTGCAGCCGCTTCATCCAGTTGCAGATGCTCCTGCAAATACGACGTCATGCTGCGGTTGATGTGCGGAAAGATGTGCGGCGTCGCATTGTGCAGCGTGTTATCGAGATCAAAAATCCAAAATTTCGTCGTCATGCGTTGTTGTGCTCAAAAAATCTTGCTTACATATACTTAAATATGCTGCGCTGCGATTTTTTCTCGCACGCCTAACCTGACTTAGAAATTTTGAATTTTTATTTCTCCGATCACCAAGCCTGTTATTTACTTTTTATAAGCGTTCCCACACCTTCGTCCGTCAAAATCTCCAGCAACAGCGCGTGCTGCACCCGCCCGTCGATGATGTGTACGGCACGCACCCCGCTGCGGGCGGCGTCCAGTGCAGAACTGATCTTGGGTAACATGCCGCCGGACAGCGTGCCGTCGGCGATCAGGTCGTCGATCTGCTTCGGTGTCAGACCGGTCAGCAGCTTGCCGTCCTTGTCCAGGACTCCCGGCGTGTTGGTGAGCAACACCAGTTTTTCTGCGCGCAACACTTCAGCCAGCTTGCCCGCGACCACATCGGCATTGATATTCAACGTTTCGCCATCCGGCGATACGCCGATCGGCGCAATAACCGGAATGAAATCGCCGGAATCCAGAAAAGTGATGATGGACGGATCGATCTTGTTGATGTCGCCGACCAGGCCGATGTCCAGCATCTTGCCCGGCTCGGTGATGCTTTCCAGCAGCAATTTTTCGGCACGGATGAAACCGCCATCCTGACCGGTCAGTCCGACTGCCTTGCCGCCAAAACGGTTGATCAGGTTGACGATGTCCTTGTTGACCTTACCCAGCACCATTTCGACAACGTCCATGGTCTCTTCGTCGGTGACGCGCATGCCTTGTATGAATTCCCCCTGTTTGCCCACTTTTTTCAGTAAGTCGTTGATCTGCGGACCGCCTCCGTGCACCACCACCGGATTCATGCCGACCAGTTTGAGCAGGACCACGTCACGTGCGAAGCTCTCTTGCAACGCAGGGTCGGACATCGCGTTTCCGCCGTATTTGATGACGATGGTCTTGTCAAAAAAACGCTGAATATAGGGCAGCGCCTCGGACAAGGTCCGGGCTTTTTGTGCAACGGATGTAGCGGAAAGCGGCATGATATCCCCTCTGAAAATCTGCGGCGGATTTTACACCAGTGGAAAATTTGCAGGGCTGAAAATAAATCAGGCGGCAAGCGCCGCCTGTTTATTCAAAGAAGCCAATACTCACTCAGTAACCGCTTTGATTCATATCATCCGGCATCGGTTTTGTTGCAGTCAGAGGCCTCACCTCAGCCCTGGCCTTGACCTGCACCACGCTTTTTTTACCTACCTTGATACTCAGAACCAACGGAACGGTTTCGCCTTCCTTGAGCGGAGCCTTCAATCCGGTCAGCATCAGGTGATAGCCGCTCTCACCCAGATTTACCATCTTGTCGGCAGGTAAATCAATACCCGCCACTTCACGCATTCTCATCATGCCGCCTTCCATCACCATGCTGTGCAGTTGAGCCGTCTTGGCGACCCTGCTTGATGCGCCGACCATGGTCGCGGTGTGTTTGCTGATGATGGTCAGATCCACACTCGCCGCGTCTTGCCCGGGGGCAGTGGCGCGCGCCCATGCATTTTCAACCCGGATATCACCGGCGTAAACGCTGGTACTTATGAATAAAGCTGCCAGCAACCCGCTAACACGAAGCAAATTGGTCATGATTCTTCTTCCGTTGGTTAATAAAAATATGAATGATGGATTATACGCGTCATGAGCAATTTGCGGATTGCTATCACTGCCATGGTCACGAGACTATAATTGCGATCTCGGTATGTTCACTCTGGATTATGAAACTCATTTTATCGATTCTCTGCCTTTTGCCCGCGTTTGTGTCCGCGCAAACGGATATCTTGCCTGCAGCCCCGAAACTGACTGCGAAGTCATATCTGCTGTATGACTACAACAGCGCCCAGATACTGGTGAATCAGAACGGAGATGAGCGCATGGAGCCGGCATCGCTGACCAAGCTGATGACCGCCTATCTGACTTTCGACGCGCTCAAGCACGGCACGATAGCGCTGAAACAAAAAATAAAGGTTCCGGCTATCGCGGTGCGCAATTCGGGAGACCAATCGCGCATGCTGCTCAAGTATGGGCAAGCCGTTACGGTCGACGAGCTGTTGCGCGGAATGATAGTCGATTCGGGCAACGATGCGGCTGTCACGCTGGCAGTCAACATCGCGGGCAGCGAGGCGGGTTTTGTCGACATGATGAACCATGAGGCGGAACGGATGGGTATGAAGAACACGCATTTCACCAATCCGGTAGGTCTGCCCGACGCTGAGCACTACAGTAGTGCATCCGATCTGGCCGTGCTGGCGGCTGCCATTTTGCGCGACTATCCCCAGTATTACCCGTTGTTCTCACAGCGCAGCTACACTTTCAATAACGTTATTCAGGACAATAGCAATCGACTGCTCTGGTTGGACCCTTATGTGGACGGTATGAAAACCGGACGCACCGAATCGGCCGGATACTGTCTGGTTGCATCGGCCCAGCGCGATGACCACAGGCTGATCTCGGTGTTGCTTGGTGCGAACTCCAGCCGGTTGCGTAACTCCGAAAGCCAGAAATTGCTGAATTTCGGTTTCCAGCATTTTGATGCCGCGCGCCTGTATCAAAAGGATCAGCCGGTTACCCGGCTGCCCATCTGGAAAGGCACCGAGAGTCATCTCGATGTCGGTTTCCGCCGCGATCTGTATCTGACCATTCCGAAGGGGACTTTTCCTCAACTCAAGGCAAAGGTCGAAACGTACCAACCCATTCTCGCCCCGGTCATGGGAGGACAACAACTGGGCGTGCTCAAACTGACGCTGGCCGGCCAACCCTATGCGGAATTTCCCCTGGTGGCATTGGAAAGTGTGCCACTGGCAAATGTGTTCTCGCGCGGATGGGACAGCATACAACTGATATTTCGATAATGGACCCGATCATGTCGATATATTTAAACGGTGAATTCATGCCCATTGCAGAGGCAAAGATTTCCGTGCTGGATCGAGGCTTCATCTTTGGCGATGGCGTGTATGAAGTCATTCCGGTGTATTCACGCAAAGCGTTTCGTCTAACAGAACATTTGCGGCGTTTGCAGTACAGCCTGGACGGTATCAAGCTTGTTAATCCGCATAGCGACAGCGAGTGGGCAACCCTGGTCGGTGAACTGATCACGCGCAACGGGGGACAAGACCAGTATTTGTATCTGCACATCACCCGCGGCGTGGCGAAACGCGATCACGCCTTCCCGAACCCGCCGGTCAAACCCACCGTATTCATGATGAGCAACCCGCTGTCCACACCGCCCGTTGCGCTGTTGCAAAACGGTGTATGCGCGGTGACTGCACAGGACAACCGCTGGCTGCGCTGCGACATCAAGGCCATTGCGCTGCTGCCCAACGTATTGTTGCGCCAGATGGCGGTGGATGCAGACTGTGCGGAGACGATCCTGATACGTGACGACTCGTTCATGACTGAAGGCGCGGCCAGCAATATCTTCGTGGTAAAGAACGGTAAGCTGCTCGCGCCGCCCAAAGATAATTTAATGTTGCCCGGCATTACCTACGACGTGATCCTGGAAATCGCTGCGGCACATGGCATCCCGCATGATGTGCGCAGGGTAGCCGTCGCGGAAGTGTTTGCGGCGGATGAATTGCTGCTGACCTCATCCACCAGGGAAGTGCTGGCAATCACGCAACTCGATGGCAAGCCGGTAGGCACGGGCAAGCCGGGCGCGATGTTCGCCAGGCTGCGTAATCTCTACCAGGAATACAAACAAACAGTGATGCGCGCATGAACGACAAACCGGAAAACGAATTTCCCGCGCACCCTTTGCCGGAGCATGAATTACAAACCAGCCTTATCGAATATCCCTGCGACTTTCCGATCAAGGTATTCGGGCAACAACAGGCTGGGTTCGCGCAAGCGGTGCTGGAAGTGGTCAACAAACACGATCCGGGATTTGTCGCGGCGAGCATGGAAATGCGCGCCAGCAAAACAGCACGCTATATCAGCCTGACCTGCACGGTACGCGCCACCTCGCGCGAGCAGCTCGACGCGCTGTATCAGGACTTGTGCGACCATCCGCTGATCGTGATGGTGCTATGAGCGGAGAAATCAACAGGGAAGGGATAAGAGAGAAGGGGGAAGGGGAAACCCGTGCGGAGCCTCCCCACCCTTCTCCCTTCTCCCTTCTCCCTTCTCCACCAGCCGTTCATTCGCTGGGCCTGGTCGAATATCAGCCGACTTGGGACGCGATGAAGAAATTCACCGCCGAGCGCAACAGCGAAACGCGCGACGAGATCTGGCTGTTGCAGCATCCGCCCGTTTATACACAGGGTTTGGCGGGTAAGCAGGAACACCTGCTTCGCAGTATGGGTATCCCGGTGATAAAGATCGACCGCGGCGGTCAGATCACTTACCACGGCCCCGGCCAGATCGTTGCTTATATGCTGCTCGATTTGCGCCGTTGGAAAATCAATGTGCGCGAGCTGGTGCGTTTGATGGAACAGGCGGTGATTGATTTGCTGGCCGAATTCGGTATCGCCGCGCAGGGGCGCGAGGAAGCACCCGGCGTGTATGTGGGTGACGCGAAGATTGCCGCGCTGGGGCTCAAGATCAAGAACGGATATTGTTATCACGGTCTGTCATTCAATGTCGACATGGACCTGGGTCCGTTCGCCAACATCAACCCGTGCGGCTATGCCGGGCTGAGCGTGACGCAGGCCTGCGAACTTGGCATCACTGTTTTGATCGGCGAACTGCAGGCGCAACTGGCACAGAATCTGGTGCACGGCTTGCAGCGGCATTTGGGATCGAAGCAGCATCCGGAAAAAGGATAAGCCATGCCATTAAGCTGGAACGAAATCCGCAACCGCGCCCACGAATTCTCCAAACGCTGGGAAGACGAAAGCTCGGAGCGCGCCGAGGCGCAGAGCTTCTGGAACGATTTCTTTGCGGTGTTCGGCATCGAGCGCAAGCGCGTCGCCATCTTCGAAAAGCAAGTTGAGATCACCCGCGCCGGGCACAAGCTCAAGCATGGTCGCATCGACGCGTTCTGGAAAGGCGTACTGCTGATCGAACACAAGAGCCTCGGTCAGAGCTTGGATCGCGCCTTCGCGCAGGCCGCCGATTATTTCGAGGGGCTGCCCGAACGTGACCTGCCGCGTTACATCCTCGTCTCCGACTTCGCACACTTCCGCCTATACGACCTCGAAGAAGACATCGAGACCGAATTCAAACTCGCCGACCTGCACAAGCGCATCAAGCATTTCGCCTTCATCGCCGGATACCGCACCCAGACCATCGCGCCGCAAAACCCGGTCAACATCAAGGCCGCCGAGCGCATGGGGAGACTGCACGATGCGCTCAAGGCTGGTGGCTACATAGGCCAC
>JBBRFZ010000111.1:0-8189 GCA_038241165.1 Burkholderiales bacterium
CCCCGGCACCCGCCTTGTAGTGCATGGCCAGAAAGACGCCGGTAGCAACTTGCAGCACCAGCAGGAAACCCGCCAGGAAACCGAAATTCCACCAATAGCTGAGATTGCGCGGAGTAGGATATTCGGTCAGATCATGTTGGACGAAACTGCTGAATGGAAAACGCTGGTCTATCCAGTCAATAACTCTGTTTTTCATGGTGCTCTCCTATGCTACGCCAATAATGATCTTGTCCGCAGCAACAAATTTGTAAGGCGGCAAATATAGATTTTTCGGCGCGGGGCCGCGCATGACCCGGCCGCTGTCGTCATACTCGCTGCCATGACAAGGGCATAGCCAACCCGCGGCATCCTTGTTCGGCACACAACCCATGTGCGTACATATTCCGATCACGACCAGCCATTCCGCCTGCTTGACCCGCTTCTGGTCCGGCTCCGGATCGATCACGCCATTGGTGGCTTCCATCGCCTTGATCTCTTCAGGGGTGCGATGGAAGATAAATATCGGCTTGCCCTGCCAGGCGACCGTATGTACACCGCCTACCGGGATCCCGGACAGATCGACTTCAGTCGTGGCCTTGGCAAGCACATCAGCACTCGGATTCATGCTGTCGATAAAGGGCAGACATGCAGCCACCGCTCCAGCCACACCCACGGCAGCGGTTGCCTTGATCAGGAATTTACGGCGTTTCGCATCACCCAGAGCTTCGTTTTCAGCCATTACCATCTCCTGATTAATATCTCAAAAATGCGTGTCAATTATTGCTGGACTGTTTTTTGCAGAACATCACGAATCGTGTTCGGTGTTTTCATGATATTCATAAAGCTGTGCGCTCCCATCATGCTCAAATCCGGAAAATTGATCGCAATGCGGAATCGCGCATACAACGCATAGACCTTGTTGCCTGAAACCAATACTTCGTAAGGCAGATGTGCGGTGGATCTGACATCGTGAAAGTCAATTTCGCTCATGACAAAGCGGTCGTCCATGTATTTATCGTCATCTGTCTCGCCTTTCATGGCGACACCAAATACAGTCTCCTGTTTTCCCGGAATGTCCACGCGATACACTTTGGTGACGCCATTCTTGTTGGCGCCCAGTTTCGTATCCACTGACCGGACAGCCTCTTCATAACTGGGGTATTCAGCCAATACACTGGGTTCGTTGAAATATTCCATACCGAACATGTAATGGTATTTGCGTATCTGGCTGGCGGTCATTCCCCGTGCCGAGCCAAATTCTTCGAGATTGCCCAGCGCGGAGGCCAGTTGAGCGGCAACGTCGCTCAAGTCGCCTTTCATGCGGTATGCATTTGCCATGTAAACCGGATTGGTATAGCTCACTTGTATTGCGTCTTTTACTTTAGTGATCGCTACTCTTTGTATCGCGCCGAATCCGCCATGTTCTGATCCGGCCGCATTTTTCTTCAGTGCGTCATTGGTGACAATCAAGATCTCTGCACCGGCATACGGAGAATAATCGCCCACCACGGAAAAACCGGCTGCACTCAATGCGGTCTTGGCCTGCCCGGCTTTCTCTGCAATCGTTCCTGCACCTTTTGAGGCAAGTACGAATGGCTTTAATCTTATATCATCGGCCATCGCATTGCCGATACCCAACAACAACAATACCGACAACAAGAATTTATTTAGTAACAATTTGTTCATCATACCCCCCCCATACAGCGCTCGTTGAACTACGAATATTGAATTTTTGTTGCTTATTAATTTTCAGGATTGAACCAGGCCAATTTGCGCCTGAGCGTGACAACACTCCCTACTATAATCAAGGTCGGGGCGTGCAACTCTTCGACCTTTGGATTTTGCGGCAGGGTCGCGAGCGTACCGGTAATGACACGCTGATTTTTCGTGGTGCCCTGTTGCACGATTGCGATCGGCGTATCACCGGGCAAGCCATGCGCAACGAGCTCGGCACAAAGGGTTGCCATCCCGTGGAGTCCCATATAAACCACGATGGTTTGTCTCGGGCGGGCCAGCGCTTCCCAGTCGAGATTCATGCTGCCGTCTTTCAGGTGGCCGGTAACAAATATGCACGATTGCGCATGGTCGCGGTGCGTCAGCGGAATGCCCGCATAGGCGGACACACCGGAGGCGGCGGTGATGCCCGGAACGACCTGGAACGGAATGCCTTCAGCAGCCAGAGTTTCGATCTCTTCGCCTCCCCGCCCGAAAATGAACGGATCCCCGCCCTTCAGGCGCAATACGCGCTGGCCTTTTTTGGCCAGTCTTACCAGCAACTCATTAATTTCTTCCTGCCGCAACGTGTGATCGGCGCGTTTCTTGCCTACATAAATGCGCTCCGCATCGCGTCGCGTCATATCGACTATCGGCTTGGATACCAGATTGTCGTAAACCACCACGTCTGCCTTTTGCATCAATCGCAGGGCACGAAATGTCAGCAGATCCGGATCACCGGGGCCGGCACCAACCAGATACACTTCGCCGCGCAGGATATTGTCCTCACTCTCCAGCATATGCAGCAGCATCGTTTCAGCGCTGCTTTCATCGCCGCTCAGTACCTTCTCGGCGATTACGCCTTCCAGCACGTTTTCCCAGAAGATACGGCGTTTCGCCGGATTGGTGACACGCTGCTTGACCAGCTCCCGGAAGCGTTCCGCGAATCCGGCAAGGAGGCTGTAGTTCTGCGGGATCATGGTCTCCAGTCTGCCGCGCATCATGCGTGTCAGCACAGGCGATGCACCACCGCTGGAGAACGCCACCATCAGCGGCGAACGGTCCATGATGGCGGGCATGATGAAGCTGCACAGCTCGGGATCGTCCACCACGTTAACCGGAATGTTGCGCGCCTGCGCCAATTCGGACACCTGTCGATTGACGCTGCGGTCATTGGTCGCCGCGATAACCAGCGTCACACCGTCGAGGTGCTGTGCCTCGAAACGGGAAACAATGGCTTCAACACACTGCTGCCCTGCCAGTGCAGGGTCGATTTGAGGCGCAACCACGCGCACATTTGCTCCGGCCTCGAGCAGCACGCCTGCCTTGCGTTTGCCGACCTCTCCACCGCCCACCACCAGGCAAAACTTGTTGCGGATATCCGCAAAGATTGGCAAATAATCCAAGCTACTGTACCGCTTTAAGGATCAGTGGTGCCAGCGCTTCCGGCAGCTTGGTCTTCCCCGCAAGCGCGAATTCATGCGCACTCGATGACATCTTCTGCCAGGTCTTGTGGATGATCGCTATCCATTTCGCTTCGTCATACTCAGGGTGTTGTGCGACAAATCCGGTCAAGTAATGTTCGATGAATACCAGATCGACCACGTCTTCCATCAGTTGGGTTTCCGGATTGACCTTCAAACCTTTTTTGCCGACGATTTTCTTGACCCGTTCTATCATCTCGTCGTCATAACCCGCTTCATGCATGATGCTGCCGACAGTCTCGGCGTGAAACTTGTACAACCCGGTGCGCCATTGCAGATAACCCTGCTTGTCCATGGAATAGGTACTGCGTGGAACCTTCCAGCGCTGGATATGTTGGGCGCGTACCGCAAGTTTTACCGCCTCCGATGCTTCGGGTATATAGCGCTCCTGCATCTCTGTCATGCGTTGCGAATAAAGCAATTCTTTCGGGTATTCCTTGTTGTCGGCAATTTCCTTGTTCGGATCTTCCTCATTGGCCCGGTCTATGGCCGCAATGGCGGCTTGATAATGTTGTTGTGTCATAGTGCTTTCTCATTGGATGACGTTAAATCGGAATGTCGTTGTTCCCTTTGCCGCCGAATGAAGGCAACAAAACGGGTCGCCCAGTAGCAACTGCCAATAGTGCGCAGGTGGGTATACGAAGCCAGCATATTGTGCAGAACCAGGCCGTCCCTGTTCCCGTCTATGCCATGACCACGCGCAACATGGTAAGCAAAGCGGGTATCCGGCGGGAGGTTCTCTAGACTGGAATAGTGGAATTCATGCGCGAAGATTATAGGTTGATCTTCACGTTCACCCGGCTTCGCCCCCCTCGCTGCGCTCTCCCCGCTTGCGTAGGGTGAGAGCGTAGCGAGGGGGATTTGGATAGGAGAAAACTTTTTTGGTGATGGCTTCGAGCGCGGCCAGGGATGCGTATCATCTTCCCTGAGATGCACGTAACCACGTCCGACAGGCTTGTCATGCATCTTCACGTCGCCGGGAATCGCGCCGACCATCTGATAGTTGCACCCCTGATATTCGATACTGCGAGACAGGTACATCAGTCCGCCACATTCCGCATAGGTTGGCATGCCTTTTTCAATGGCCTGCCTGATCTCGCCGCGCAATGTCGCGTTGGCCTCCAGCTCAGCGGCACAGGTCTCGGGGAAACCGCCACCAATGTAAAGTGCATCCACTTCGGGCAGATGCTCATCACGCAACGCATCGAACGACACCAACTCGGCTCCCGCCGCTTCCAGTGCATCAAGGTCATCGGCGTAATAAAATCCGAAAGCACGGTCGCGCGCGATACCGATGCGCAGCTTGTCGCCGCAGGGCAGCGGGCTGACACGAGCCTTGTGTGGAACGTTCAACGGATTCCTTTGCGACAGCACAAGCAGTTTATCCAGATCAACCTGTTCCGCAATGGCATTGCCGATCTGCTTGATCTTGGCCGTGGCGACATGCGACTCGTTGCTAGGCATCAGGCCGAGATGGCGTTCGACGATGCTGAGCCGCTCGTCGTGATGGATTGCACCTATCACCGGTACATCTGTGTAGTGCTCGATGACGCTGCGCAACTTGGCTTCGTGTCGGCTGCCGCCAAGATTATTGAGAATGACACCGGCAATGTTGACGTCGCGGTCGAATGCCTGGTAACCGAGGATCAATGGGGCGATCCCGCGTGTCATGCCGCGTGCATCGATCACCAGGAACACCGGCAGATCCAGCAGCTTCGCCAAAGCGGCGTTGCTGTTGCTGCCATCCAGTGCGAGACCGTCATACAGCCCCTTGTTACCCTCGACAAGATTCACTTCGTTGCTGTGGCGCATGAAGGTGGTGATAATGTCGTCGCGTTCCATCAGGTACAAATCGAGGTTGCGGCAGGCGCGCCCGGCAGCCTGGCTGAGCCACATCGGATCGATGTAATCGGGACCTTTCTTGAAAGGCTGAACCGCGTGTCCGCGGCTTTTCAACGCGGCACATAACCCTATGCTGACCATCGTCTTGCCGGATGATTTGTGCGCCGCAGAAATCAGCATCCGGTTCATTATGGAACCTCTGATTAAGTCCAACATGGCCACGCACTCGACCTTGCGGGGTAGGCGGCTTGACACGGTGGGCGCGAGCCTTCGGTGCGGGAATGCCGCCTACGCCTCGCCTCCCGCAATCGGCTGCTGCGCGGTAACGTGTCGGCGAGGCTATATGCAAGAAAGGCGACGAAGCGAATGGTGATTCCCTTCGCCGGGAGCAGCACCCCCGACACGGTGCGCGCAAGCGTCCGGTGCGGGAGGGGGTTGCAAGCGGCTACTCCCGCAAGCGGCCGGCTTTGCCAGTAATGTGTCGTAGCCGCTACCGGCGTCGCGCGCCTGGCTATCATCCCGTTTTTGTTGGCAACGCGGTTCATGGTGGACTTAATCAGAGGTTCCTTGGGTTTAATTGCCTGCCCTCTCATCTACCGCCAGCGGTTTGTCTTGCGGCACAAAATTCAATGCGCGGACACCGATTGTGGTGATCAGGAAAGCAATGGCCAAACCACCGAATCCCAGCATAAATTCCCAATGGGATGGGTGATACAAGCTGATCTGTCCGTCGTAAAAACTGCTCTTGACTTCATAACCCGGGAAGATATCCAGCGGGAAAGCCTGACCGCCGATAATGAACACATAAAGCATGGCGAATGCGCCGAGTATGGTGAGTATCGAGGCGATGAGCACGTTGCGGGGGCCGCTCAAGCCTGGTGCGTAGATCAGCAATAGCGGAAGCACACTGCCAAGCAAGACATAGCCGACCCAGAACAGCCATGGATAGATTCCGCCTGTAATCAGGATGAAGTGTTCGAATGAAACATGTCGGGCAAAATACAGGTTGGTCAGATGGTAGACAGCGACCAGATAAAGAGTGCCAAGCAAGAAGATGCCAAGAAGATTTTTCATGCGCTGCAGCAACACCGGATCCTGAATCTTGCTGTTCCATCTATACAGCGCCGACTGAACGACAAAAAACACCGCCAGTCCCCATGTGAAGGACATGACCAGGAACATTGGCGGCAGAATTGCCGAACCGTAAGCCTGACGCGCAACCAGAAAGGCAAAGATCAATCCTGTGCCGGTGGTCAGCATAATGCGCCAGGTGAACACAACGAGGCCGACGGGCTTGACCCACGGATTCATGCGCCTTTCCAGCAAGGTCCACATATACAGCGCAACGAATATAAACAGCCCGCTGTACAGCGGGATGTTCCAGGCAAATACCGAGGTCAGATTTAAATGGGTCGCAGCGATGATAATACGGTCCGGACGGCCCAGGTCCAGCATGAGCACGAACAGTCCGCCCGCCAGCAACGCGATCGAGAGCATACCGGCCAGGGGGGCGCGCCCCTTGTATGCGGCTTTGCCGAACACAGAACCAATGGAGGCAATGTTGAGAACACCTGAAGCCGCGATGATCATGAAAATGGCAAATACGTGAGGCATACCCCAGACGATCTGATTGTTCATGCCGGTGATGATATGACCGTGCACTTCCATCATATGCGAGGCGTATAGACCCATCAGCATGACCAGACCGCCCGCGGCAAGCAGCGCATAGAAGAGCCTGTTCTTGAACCGCAGTGGAGAGTGGTTGGCCATTTTATTTATATTCCCTCGTAACGAATGCCGGTATTCAGTCCCAAATCAGCGCGCACCTGGGTGGAAGCCACCGTGCGCATTTTTTTGGAAATTTCACTGTCTGGTGCGTTGAGATTGCCGAACAAAATGGATTTGTTCGGGCAAGCCTCGGCACAAGCGGGTATCAGGCCCTTATCGACACGTTGCACGCACATCGTGCAGCTTTCCACCACACCCCTGCCGCGCGGCACATCGGGCTTCTGGTCATGCAGCGGTTCGTGCACAAAAGAACGCGCCTTGTACGGGCATGCCATCATGCAATAGCGGCAACCGATGCATATATGCTTGTCAACCAGCACGATGCCGTCTGCGCGTTTGAAGGATGCGCCGGTCGGACAGACATCCACGCAGGGTGGCTCCGCGCAATGCTGGCACATCATCGGCAGCGCAAGTGTACGTTCGGTGCGCATATCCGTGAGTTCGACCTTGCGTATCCATTGCGAGTCAGTCGGGCTAAGTCCACCGGATAAACCGTTTTCCTTGTTGCAGGCTTTCACGCATTTATCGCAGTCCGCGCAGTTCGCGGTATCGATCAGCATGCCCCAGCGCACTTTGCTCGAAACCGGCTCAGTATCCCCGTGTGCCATGTCGAACATCAACATTCCCGGTGCGATCGCGACTGCCGCCGCACCTACCGATGTCTTCAGGAACTGTCTGCGCTGCTCATTCGTATCAGTCATTTAGTCTCTTCCTGTGCCAAAGCGGTGCTTCGCTTGCTGGAGTGGCATTCGAAACAATCGATCTTGACCGCCTCGTAACGGTGGCAGCCTTCGCAGAAGCTGTCGGGGCGCCCGATCACACTGTTGTCGCGCAGACTTGCATGGCACTCTACGCAGTTCTTGAGACTGTACTTGCTGCCGCGTATACCCTGATGGACCGTTTCATCACGTTGCTTGAATAGTACCTTCATGTGGTTCACGCGCATCCATTCGGTCGGCGCAACACACTGACCGCCCTTGCCTATATCGAGCTTGGGCATGCCGTAGCTTTCAGTGGCGGCAGCGATGTTGGTCAGACACAATATCGCAATAACGAAAACAATAATGCGGGCAGGAACCGTTACGAGCAGATCAAGATGCAAGGCGCGGCGGAGCGAGTCGTGAGACATACCTTGCAGGTAGGCGGGCGATGAGCGAGCACGCAACGCAGCATAACCAGCCACTTGGTTGCCGTTTTCTGGCGACCTAGTGGAATGGCTAGATGTACCATCAGATTGATCGCACAGTAGGTTCATGACCGTATTATTCGCCCAAGCCCATCTGGATGTACCCGGTCGGGCACACATCCGCGCAGATATGGCAGCCGATGCACTTGTTGTAATCGGTGTCGACATAACGCCCGAGGGTGGCCTGATTCTTCTTC
>JBBRFZ010000112.1:0-8173 GCA_038241165.1 Burkholderiales bacterium
TACGAAAATCCTTGAGCAGTTGCTTGCTCTTTTCGTCCAGACAGACAACCGGTTCGTCCGGCTGGAACGGACCAGCATAAAGATCAAGCAGGTCGTACATCCGCCGCCGATATTCCTCCGTCAGGTTGCCAACGCACCACATCAGCTTGCGCCACGGTTTGATGCAGCTTTTTTTAGCAACCGGCGGACGGTCTCGCGGCTGATGGAACCGACCCCAGCTTGTTCTCGCACGGCCTTCTCCAGCAATTCAATCGTCCAACGATTGGCTCCAGTCGGCGGTTCCGAACAAGCCAGAGCAGAAATCTTTGTTTCGACATCGGCGCCGTACTGTCGAAGTTTGCCGGGGCGTGGCATATCGTGCAACGCGTGTTCGGCGCCACCTTCAAGATATGCGGCCCGTGTTCTCCAAATGGCGGTGCGTCCAATGCCAAGAACCGCCATGATCTGCGCTTCGGGCACGCCTCGATCCAAAGCAGACAAGACGTGCGCTCGGTTGACCTCTCGGGCGTGGTGTAAACCGCTTGTGCGATACGACTCAATCAACTCACGATCCTCGTCGGTAAGATATATTTCGGTTTGTCGCATGACCAACTCCTTGTCTTCGGGTGAATATGCGACAGTATAATACATGTTTCGTTATTTATATGTTGCAATACTAGTGGTAATAACGATTATGACATTGCTTTGGAGATAGCCAGCTTAAAGTCCCAACCATTACCGATACCAAATGACTCATCGTTGTTTAATGGATTTCGTGAATTATCTCTGATGTTTAAGCCTAATTAGCGCTTCGATTCTGTGATTTTAAAATTTCCGCTTCGTGCCAAAAACGGACGGTCGTTGTATGATGGAACGTATCGGATGTTGCCGATCATGAATGGCAGCCCAGTCCCATTATGTACAGTTGTGCATAAGTCCCAGTTGCGGTCTGTCGCTATCCCCAATCAGGCTGCCTGATACCGGTCATTGTAGTTGGCCATGCTTGAATCGGGCGAGGTAAAACCATTCGCGAACTGGCAGTACGCGAAGGCGTGGACAACGGCTACTTCAGCAGCAGGATGATCAACCTGACTACACTGGCACCGGACATCGTTGCTGTGATTTTGGATGACGCATTGCCGGATGACATTACGCTACTGGAGCTGGCGGCTGACCTGCCTCTGGTGTGGCGCTAGCGGAGTAAAACAACAGTTGCTAGGAGGACTCCAAATCGACCTTTGCTGGCGAGATTGGCAAAGTGGCACATTCCTCCGCGCCGTATTCGCTGTCCGTTGCCGTGTCGGCTATGATGATCGGGCATGTCAGCCGTGCATGATGTTCGGCTTCTTGTGGGGCATATCGCATGGCTTCATCGTATGCTGTCCCGATGGCTGCGCGCCAAGTTGACAAAGGAGCGCAAGTAGTCGATGCATGCATCTGCTTCGCGGTAGCCAAGGAATATCTGCTTGGCGATACCCCGCTGCCCCAGTCGCACTGGGGTGACATCGAATTTGGCAGCACTTTCTTCCACTAGCCAGCGCGGCAGCGCGGCCACGCCGCGTCCGCTGGCGACCATCTGCAACATGATGTCGGTGGTCTCGATGGTCTTGTGGCGGTGCGGAGCAATACCAGCTGGGGTGAGGAATAGTGTAAAGATGTCGAGCCGGTCGATGGCGACAGGGTAGGTGATCAGCGTTTCGCCGGTGAGCTGTTCTGGCCTCACAAAAGAGGCATTGCGCAGAGTGTGCTGGGAACCGACGACCAACACCTGCTCGTAGTCGAATACCGGCTCGAAGGTGAGGCCAGTTTTGTAGAGGGGGTCAGGCGTCACCAGCATGTCAATCTCATGTGCGAACAGAGCCCCGATGCCACCAAACTGGAATTTCTGCTTCACATCGACATCCACCGCCGGCCAGGCAGCAAAGTAGGCCGACACGATCTTCAGCAGCCACTGGTAGCAGGGGTGGCATTCCATGCCGATACGTAGGACACCCCGCTCGCCCTGGGCGAACTGCTTGAGGCGTTCTTCGGTGTGGGCGAGCTGTGGCAGCAGGCGGTTAGCCACGGACAGTAGGTATTCGCCGGCTTGGGTCGGGCGCAGGCTGCGTCCCTCGCGATACCAGATGGTCAGCCCAAGCTGATCTTCCAGCTTGCGTACGGTGTGGCTCAAGGCAGATTGGGTCAGGTGGAGTTTTTCTGCAGCGGCGGTCAAGGAACCGTGCTGCGCGACGGCACGGACGATTTCCAGGTGAGAACGTTCCAGTATAGTCATGTGGGTTGGCACTTACATGAAAAATAATAATTGATATGTGAAATTATATCATTTTTATTCATGGATTGAGTTGGGTAGTATGGCTTCACTTTCATTGTTTAAAGGTATTCCATCATGGCATTCACCCACAACCTCGGCTTTCCTCGCATCGGCACCAAACGCGAATTTAAGTTCGCCCTCGAATCCTACTGGAAGGGACAATCCTCCCGTGAAGAACTAAAGGCACTTGGCAAGGAACTGCGCCAGCGCCACTGGCAGGATCAGTCTAGTTTAGACCTGACGCCCGTCGGCGACTTCGCCTTCTACGACCAAGTGCTGGACATGAGTTTCACCCTAGGCAACCTGCCCGAGCGCGTGCGCGGCTTCGACGACGATGTGCTGGACAACTATTTTCGTGTGGCGCGCGGCCGTTCGGCCCAAGCCGCCGACGATGAGGCCAAGTGCGGCGGCGTCGCCGCCAGCGAGATGACCAAGTGGTTTGATACCAACTACCACTACATCGTCCCCGAGTTCACCGCCTCTACAGAGTTCAAACTGGACGCCTCCCGTCTGCTGGAGCAACTAGCCGAAGCGAAAGCACAGAACGTCAAGGCCAAGCCGGTGGTCGTCGGCCCGGTGACCTATCTCGCGATCGGCAAGGCCAAGGACGATTCTGACAAGCTCGCGTTGCTGCCGCGCCTGCTGCAGGCCTATGCGGAACTGCTTGAGACGCTGGCCGCCCAAGGCGTCGAATGGGTGCAGATCGACGAGCCCATTCTTGTCACCGAACTTAATGCTGACTGGCAGCACGCTTTCAACATCGCCTACCATCAGCTCAAGAGTTGCCGCGTCAAGCTGCTGCTGGCCACTTATTTCGGCCAGCTTGCCGAAAACGCTTACCTGACTGTAAACCTTCCAGTCGCTGGTCTGCACGTTGACGCGATCAATGGACGCGATGACATTGTTCCGCTGCTCAACCTGTTGCCCGCGCACAAGGTGCTGTCTCTGGGCGTCATCAATGGCCGGAACATCTGGAAGACCGACCTCAACGCCGTGCTGGACTGGATCGAACCGCTGGCAAAACGCTTGGGCGAACGCCTGTGGATCGCGCCGTCCTGTTCGCTGCTGCATGTGCCTGTAGACCTGGACAGCGAACAGAAGCTCGACGGCGATATCAAGTCTTGGCTGGCCTTTGCCAAACAAAAGCTGGAAGAACTGCGCGTGCTGGCCGTTGCCTTGAATCAGGGTCGCGATGCCGTGAAGGCCGAACTGGAGGCCAATCGCACCGCCTGTGATGCCCGCCGCAACTCGCTGCGCGTCAATAACCCGGCGGTCAAGGCCGAACTAGCCAGGATCACGCCGCAGTTGGGGCAACGCAAGAGCCCCTATGTCCAGCGCACCGTCAAACAGGCCGAGCTGCTCAAGCTGCCCAAGTTTCCCACCACCACCATCGGTTCATTCCCGCAGACCGCCGAGATTCGCCAGGCGCGCAGCCAGTTCAAGGCCGGCGAGATCGATGCGGCGGCGTATAAGGCCGCCATGCAGGCCGAGATTGCCTTTAGCGTGCGCGAACAGGAAGCCCTGGGTCTGGATGTCTTCGTGCACGGCGAAGCCGAGCGCAACGATATGGTGGAGTATTTTGGCGAACAACTCGACGGCTACGCCTTCAGCCAGTTCGGCTGGGTGCAATCCTACGGTTCGCGCTGCGTCAAGCCGCCCATCCTGTTCGGCGACATCAGCCGCCCCAAGGCCATGACCGTCGAATGGATCAAGTACGCGCAATCCCTGACGACGAAGCCCATGAAGGGCATGCTGACCGGCCCGGTCACCATCCTCAATTGGTCCTTTGTGCGAGACGACCAGCCGCGCTCGGTGTCGTGTAAGCAGATTGCTCTGGCCATCCGCGAGGAAGTGCTGGATCTGGAGAAAGCTGGGGTACAGGTAATCCAGATCGACGAGGCTGCGTTGCGCGAAGGCCTGCCGCTACGTAGGTCGCAATGGAAGATGTACTTGGACTGGGCGGTGGAATCCTTCCGCATCACCGCCAACGGAGTGGCGGACCAGACCCAAATCCACACCCATATGTGCTACTCGGAGTTCAACGACATCATCGCGGCGATTGCTGACATGGATGCGGATGTGATTACTATCGAGACATCGCGCTCTGATATGGAACTGCTCGATGTGTTCGATCACTTCAACTACCCGAACGAGATCGGACCGGGCGTGTACGACATCCATTCGCCCAATATCCCGACCGAGCAGCACATGGTCGGCCTGATGCGGAAGGCCGCCGAACGTATCCCCGCCGAGCGCCTCTGGGTCAATCCGGACTGTGGCTTGAAAACGCGTCAATGGAGCGAAGTGATTCCCGCACTGAAAAACATGGTCGCAGCGGCAAATACCCTGCGCGCCTCGGTAGGATGATCCGCTTGACTTCCGGCATTAACAGTCCCGGCCTTGCGCTGGGACTTTTCAACTTAAGGACACACATGTTTGAACGCGCCCGCTACATTGTCAACCAGATCGACCCAGAAATTTTTGCCGCCATCCAGCAGGAAAACCAGCGGCAGGAGGACCACATCGAACGGATCGCCTCCGAAAACCACACCTCGCCGGCCATGATGGCTGTGCAATGCTCGCAGCTTACCAACAAGTACGCAGAAGGCTACCCCAAACCACAGATCGGAGCGCCCATAGCGCGCAGCGGTTTAGTCCTTGGTCGAAGACTTGCCCGTCAGCGCAATAACTCCAATGACAGGTCATGGTGCCGGAGCGGAAATCGGGCCTTCCTTAAATCGGCCATTCATTAAATTTAATTGGCGTGCATAATCGGCTGGCCGGTTTGAGCCGTAGGTGGCCTGACGAGAGAGTCTCCCAATTATTTTTAATGAAGGGCTGCTTCACGCAGCTATGATGGCGGTTCAGTTCCAGTTGCAGACATTCCAAATTATTGTCTGTTTTTTCAGTTTTTCGCTAAAACATCATTGATTATCAATCTTGGGTCAGAACAAAGCGGTCGATTGTGTATCTGATCTGACTCAATGGCATAAATCTGCCTATGTTTCACTTCCCCAGTAAGCGAATCTTACCTATATGTGATGCAAACCGATGTGTTGGCTAGCGCACAGAAGTACTTTTCGATTGTTATTAAACTTTGAATATCGAAACATTAAATCACTTGTGTGATTAGAGCTGCATAATGTTCGGAAAATTTGTTGGAATAACCAAATTAATAGGGGGATTACAATCATGGACGCAAACCAAAAGCCGACTGTAACAGAGGTCTCACAACAGAAAGTGGTGAAGCCGCAATCTGAATTGGATGTTATCGAAAAGCAGGGGGTAACAATCATGAGGGTGAAATCACCACAAAAGCTTGAGAACGAAGAAGAAAAATATGTCAGCACGCTCGGCTGGCCTTCCGGCTGGCTTGCCGCCTTATCAGTGGCAATAGCCGCTATTGCTGTTAGTTGCGCGCCATAGGCATTATCTGGCTTTGCATAAAGGCAGTAAGCAAGTGCGGCATCACTCCGAGTGATGCGAGCCACTTTAGTGGCTTGCGTGACCAGTACATCACAACAGAAACCAACCCAGAAAAACATTTATGAATATCTTGTGGCCCCTTATTTCGCCCTATTTTTTTCCTGTATTTTGCGCATACTTTTTTTCTGGTGTTTATTACATTGCTTGCGATGTATCCAAGGCAAAAGCGGACAGGCCCGGTTATTTAGAAAATCCAGAAACTGTTATCAAGGTCGGTATATTTTGGTCTGTATTACTCATTCCAAACATGTGGAGAATCTGGCATAAACGTAGCAGGTATAGTTTTTTTGATTACTTGAAAAGAAAAGTTGTTCCTCAAATATCAGTATTTCTTGTGCTAGCCCTCGATTTTTTTTATGCCTTCAGGTATTTGAATTAGTTTCGACCACATTAAGAAAGTCGAATGGCCGCAATGGCACGTTCGGGGCAGTAGTGTGTCTCGATACCGGCCGTTCACCGAGAAAAATTGGAGGGTGTCGTCCAATGACTCCTTGGGGTCTATTGTGTTAAAAACTCTCTCGAGATTTGATGCTGTAAGTGGTAAAATTATGCCCATCAACACAAGCTGGCAGCCTTGCTATGATGGGGTTTCAGAGTAATAGACAAGATCGACTTTTCTACTCATTTAATCTTGAAGAGCACGTTCCACAGAATCATCTCCTTCGTGGCATCGATCAGTTTCTTGATTTAGGCGATCTTCGCCAACAGCTCTCAGATGTTCTACAGTCACACCGAAGGCCCCTTCATTAATCCAGATTGATGATCCGCATGCTGGTCATCGGCTACAGCTTTGGCATTCGTTCTGAACGGAAGTTGTGCGAAGAAGTGCATCTGAATCTGGCTTATCGCTGGTTCTGCCGACTGGGGCCGGAAGATGTTGTTCCGGATCACTCCACCTTCTCCAGGAATCGGCATGGCCGCTTTCGCGAGAGCGGCGCCTTCCGTCATTTGTTTGAGAGCGTACTACAGCGTTGCATGTCCGACGGGTTGGTTCGAGGCGAAGGATTCGCAACCGATGCCAGCATCATCAAGGCAGATGCACAACGCATGCACAGCGTACCGGGTGAAGAAGCAATGACCTGGACTAACTCGGAAGATACTGCCCATCCTGTACGTGAGTATCTTGATGCGCTGGAAGAAACGAACGGCCCGTCCTTTATACCCAAGTTTGTTTCAACGGCCGATCCCTCGGCAACATGGACGGGCGCAACAGGTGGCCCCGCCTTCTTTGCTTATTGCACAAATTATCCGATCGGTCTTAAGGCGGGGATCATCGTTGATCTTGAAGCCTCTGAAGTCAATAAGGCCGCCGAAGTGGCAGCAACACAAACCATGATAGATCGTGTCGAAGATAAATTCGACATCAAGCCAGATCGGCTCGCTGGCGATACCAACTATGGTTCCGCCGCCATGCTCAGTTGGCAGGTTGATGAGAAGCAGGTTGAACCACATGTCCCAGTGGCAGATAAGTCAGGGCGCAACGATTGACGGCCCTTCAAGAATCTGCGCACACGAATCACGCAAGACGACACGGTTATCTATCGCTCAAGCCAACTTGGCTGCGCAGCATGCCCCAAGAAGGATCAATGCTGTCCGAACACACCGATACGTAAAATTGCCCGTAGTGTTCGCGAGCCTGCTCGTCATGTGGCACGAGCAATTTACAAAACGGATGCCTATCAGCATTCACGCAAAGAACGAAAGAAGATAGAAATGCTGTTCGCACATCTCAAACGAATCTTGAAGCTGGATAAACTTCGACTTCGAGGGACCAGCGGTGCGCAAGATGAATTTCTGCCGGCAGCAACAGCGCAGAATTTGAGGCGAATGGCGAAATGGCGTACACCAATAGCGCAGGAAGCAGAGATAATTCCAGCATAAAGGCAGAAAGAGACACCGCGATCTTAGAAAAATCAGGCCATCTTGTGAAATTTAGCTGCGTATGAAAATTCGGCGGCAGAAATCGGCTCAACTCTCGACGAGCTTTTCAACACAATAGGTCGATCCCGGACGGTCAGACACTACAGATTAAACCCTCAAGCGTGATGCATCTGGGGGCACAATTGGGGGTAACTTTCAATTCATACAATCATAAACAACGCATTGGCAGGGGGTAGTGCGCTTAGTATGAATGAGACAAGCGCACCATTGACCTGTATTCCCCATTGATAAGGCTTGAAGCAATGCAGGCCTTTTTTACGCCTAGATGTTTTGTGCCCATGCGGGTATGGCTTAGAGTTTTCCGAGCTGTCAGACGAGTTATGGTCAAATCTGGTGTATGGTCGATCTTTAGCATGATGCGTCAGGCGGCAAGTTTCTGTTGAGCCGGCAGATCATCTTGTACCGGTTCACCGTCTTTGAAGGGAACTCCCTTTAGCAACAATTCAATCTTATCTG
>JBBRFZ010000113.1:0-8100 GCA_038241165.1 Burkholderiales bacterium
CTCCGGTGGGACAAAAACCGGAAGACTGCCAGATCAACTACTGGCCGTTCAAGTCGGGGACACACTTTATCGCTCTGTAAGTGCCGTCAATAATGGCTTACAGCGATTTGACCATTCATTTAACCGGACAGCAGTGACTCCTGCATCAACTGCAGAATCTGCTTTTCCACTTCAGGACGATCAAACTCACGCCCGCTGATCGCACGAAAACGTACATTGCCTTTTTTGTCGATGACGTAGGTAGTGGGTAAGCGCCGTACCGCATAGGCACGAGCCACGCTGCTGTCTTTGTCAAACAAGATAGGGAATGTCAGGTCAACGCAAGATCGCCGGTGAAAGTGAATACTTGGTCAGCGTCTTCTTCTCGGCCTTTCAGACTTTATGAGCCTGGCTTCAATATGTCTGATATGCGCAGGAAAGCAGGCGTTGGCGGAAATTGCCCTAAAGCTCATCCGGTAACACCTCCGCACGCTTGCGGATTCGATAGACCTTGTTGACAGGCAGCACGGCCACGATTCCGTCCCCCTCCACACCGGAGTGAGCCGCATCCATAATAGCCTGCGCAATCACCTCGGCTCGTTTTGCAGAAACAAATATTTCAACTCTAGCGTGTGTCGTCATGCAATCGAGGCTGTAGAAGTTGGTGTACTCGCCACAACCTTTGACTTGCATCACACTGTAGCCGTGAACCCCGATTTCCTGCAGTCGAAGTTCAACTTTCTCCAATGCTTCGCAGCGGATAATCGCGATGATTTTACAAAAGTTTGTATTCATTTCAATTCCCCTCCTTTCAATCTGAATATTTCAAGCAATGACACTTGCTCACTCATACATCGATGTCCGTCATTTCCATATTCGAATTCACTAGGTAGTCTCATCGTAATAACACTGGATATCTCCCTCACTGCGCTTTTCCTGCACGAGCAATACCCAACCGTAAATGACCGGCAGTACCAATAACGAAAGTATCGTCGCAGTGAACATGCCTCCTATCATCGGTGCGGCGATGCGTTGCATGACATCCGAACCGGTTCCTCTACCCCACATGATGGGCACCAGTCCCGCAATAACGGCTGTCGCGGTCATCGCGATTGGACGAACTCGTTGGGTGGTACCTGACAAAACAGCAGCCATGACTTCGTCAGAACTCAAATGTCCGCCACTTTCCGCACGTCGCCTGGCGATGACCTGATCGATGAAGGTCAGCACCAGCACGCCAATTTCTGCCGAAACACCAGCCAGCGCGATAAACCCCACCGCCACCGCCACCGACATGTTGTAACCCAGAAACCAGATCAACCAGAATCCGCCTATCAGCGCGAACGGAATTGAAAGCATCACAACCGCAGGTGCTGTCAGGTTACGGAAATTAAAATAGAGCAGCAGGAAGATGGTCAGCAGCGTCAATGGAACAACTACTTTCAGGCGTGCGGCGGCACGTTCCATGTATTCAAACTGGCCTGACCAGGCCAGCGAATATCCAGCGGGAATTTTGACTGTTTCCTCAACCTGCTTTTTTGCTGCGGCAACATAACCGCCGATGTCGCTGGTCTTGATGTCCACATAGATCCAGGCATTGGGTGTGGCGTTTTCGGTTTTCACCACCGGAGGTCCGCGCCGCAAATTCAGATCAGCCACTAGCGATAGCGGAATCTGCGCACCGGTAGGCGTTGCGATCAGCACACGTTTTAAGGATTCCAGGTTGTCGCGCAGCTCTCTTGGATAGCGCATGTTCACCGGGTAACGCTCCAGTCCCTCGACGGTTTCAGTCACGTTCATGCCACCGATAGCCGATTGCACCACATCCTGCACTGCTCCGATGGTCAAGCCATAGCGTGCCGCCTCTTCGCGTTTGATATCAAAATCCAGGTAATAACCTCCAGCCGCCTTGTCGGCGAATGCAGACAGCGTATCCGGCAAATTCTTCAGCGTCTTCTCGATATCGCCGGCAACCTTTTCCAGCACATAAAGATCGGGGCCTGAAACCTTGATTCCGACCGGTGTCTTGATACCAGTCGACAGCATGTCGATGCGCGTCTTGATCGGATATGTCCACGCGTTTGCCACACCGGGAAACCTGATCGCCTTGTCCATCTGCTTCATCAATTCATTGGTGGTCTTGTCGGGGTTTGGCCATTTCTCTCTTGGCTTCAGGCGTACGGTTGTTTCCAGCATGGATAATGGTGCAGGGTCGGTGGCTGAATTCGCCCGACCTGCTTTACCAAAGACATGTTCAACTTCGGGAAAGGTCGCCAATATCCTGTCTGTTTGCTGCAACAACTCCTTGGCCTTGGTGATGGAAATGCCGGGATAAGTGGTCGGCATGTACAGTATGTCTCCTTCATCCAGTGGCGGCATGAATTCTGAACCTATCTTCATCACCGGATAAGCAGTTGCCGCAAGCAACAGCAAAGCAATCACAACGGTAAAATTTCTCCGCAACATTGCGAATTCCAGCAACGGGGTATGCAAACGTTTAAGCCAGACATTCAGTTTATTGTCTTCCTCAACCGGTATCTTGCCGCGTATCAGCAGCCCCATCAGCACCGGCACCAACGTGACTGCAAGGATTGCGGAGGCTGCCATTGCATATGTTTTTGTAAACGCCAGTGGGGAAAACATTCTCCCCTCCTGGGCTTGTAACGTGAATACCGGCAGGAATGAAACGGTGATGATCAGAAGCGAAAAAAACAGTGCCGGCCCGACCTCCTTGGATGCTCTGGCAATCGCTTCCCATCTTGCATTCAGGTTGTTGCTTTTATCGCCCAGATGTTCCAGATGTTTGTGGGCGTTCTCTATCATCACGATCGCCCCGTCTATCATCGCGCCGATGGCGATGGCGATACCGCCCAGCGACATGATATTGGCGGACAGTCCCTGCCAGCGCATGATCATGAACGCGATCAGGATTCCGACCGGCAGGCTGATGATAGCAACCAGCGCACTTCTGGCATGCATCAGGAACAACAGACAAATCAGCGCGACCACGATGGATTCCTCGATCAGCTTGTCCCTGAGATTTTCCACTGCGCGCTCGATCAGGTTGCCCCTGTCATAGACGGGGACGATCTCCACACCTTCCGGCAAGCCCGCCTTGAGGCTTTCGAGCTTGGCACGCACCCGTGCTATCGTGGCCAAGGCATTTTCGCCGTAGCGCATCACTACCACGCCTCCGGCCACTTCGCCCCCGCCATCGAGCTCAGCCAGACCTCTGCGCAACTCTGGACCCAGATGAATGTTGGCCAGTTGCCTGAGGTAGATGGGTGTTCCATTTGCATCCACGCCGACGGGTATCACCTCCAGATCATGCAAACTCCTGATGTAACCGGGAGCGCGTACCATGTATTCGGTTTCGCTGATTTCCACCAGTCGGCCGCCCACATCGTTGTTGCTGCGCTGGATGGCTTGTTTGATCTTGCCCAGCGTAATGTTGTAGGCAAGCAGTGCCTCCGGCTTGACTTCGATCTGGTACTGCTTGACGTATCCGCCTATCGAGGCAACCTCGGAGACACCTTCCACGGTCTGCAACGGATAACGCAAATACCAGTCCTGGATCGAGCGCAATTGAGACAAGTCATGGCGGCCTGATTTGTCTACCAGCGCGTATTCGTAGATCCAGCCGACACCCGTGGCATCTGGGCCCAGCTTGGGTGACACGTTGCTCGGTAGACGATCGGCTGCATAGTTCAGGTATTCCAGTACCCGGGTACGTGCCCAGTACATGTCTGTGCCATCCTTGAAGATCACATACACCATGGAAAATCCGAAGAACGAATAACCGCGCACAACCTTGGTGTTGGGCACCGACAGCATCGCCGTGGTCAGCGGGTAGGTCACCTGGTCTTCTACCACCTGCGGGGCCTGCCCGGGGTAGCCGGTGAAGACGATGACCTGCACATCGGACAGGTCCGGAATGGCATCAAGCGGCGTGGATTTCATTGCCTGAAAACCGGCGAATGAAATGAGCAGCGTCGCGATCAGAACCAGAAAACGGTTCCGGATCGACGCATCGATCAGCGCGCGTATCATTGCCGATCTCCTGCTGCCGTCCCGGCATCATGCAGCTGCATACCGGTGTTGTCGCTGCGTTTCTTCTCGGAGGGCGCGGCCGGCTGCATGGCGTCACCTTCTGTCGTATTCGGTTTGCCAAATTCCATAATCTTGGCAGTTGCTTACTTGTGTGTGGATTCCGAATCCAGCAGGAACTGGCTGGATGTCACAACGATCTCGCCGGGTTCCAGACCACTCACGATCTGTGTTTGTCCATTGGACGATATGCCAATCGTGACATTGCGGGGTTCGAACTGGCCGGGAGATCGCCGGATGAAAACCTGCTGCTGCGTACCGGTTCGCACGATGGCCTCTGAAGGAACCACGATCGCATCCACTTCCCGTTTGGAATGAATGTCGACGTTGGCGAACATTTCCGGCTTCAGCGCAAGTTCCTTGTTATCAAATTCCAGACGGATCTTGAGGGTGCGTGTTTTGGCCTCGAGGTAGGGATAGATATAGGCCACCTTACCGGTGAAGACTCTTCCCGGAATTCCTGCGACCTCCATCTTTGCGGTATCGCCGGTGTGCACCCACGGTATATCATCTTCGTACAGATCGACGATCACCCAGACGCGTGTCAGGTCGGCGATCATGTAAAGCTCTGTTTGCGGGGTGATGCGCTCGCCCTCCCGGGCGCCGATATTCATCACGATGCCATCGAAGGGAGAATGTATGTGGATTCCTTTCATGACTTTGTGATCTGTAGTGAGTTGCTCGATCTGGTGCCTGGGCACATCAAGCAGTTGCAATCGCTCCCTGGAAGAACGCAACAGGCTTGCCGCTCCTTCACGCACATCGGCGAACGGGCTGCCCTTCAATTTTGCCGCATTGTCGAGCGCGAGCAGATATTCTTCCTGCGTTACGACGAGCTGAGGCGAATAGATCGACAACAGCATACTGCCCTTCTTGATTCGGTCGCCGGTCTTGTCGATAAACAGCTTCTCCACCCAGCCGTCATATTTTGGATGAAGACGGGCGACTCGCTGTTCGTCAGGGGTGACCCGACCTATCGTGCGGATGTTGCGCGACAGGGTTGCACGTTTCACCTCGGCGGTACGTACTCCCATATCCTGAACCACGGTCGGGTCGATACGGACTGTTCCGGCTGGCGCGACGGTGCCCGTGCTTTCCTCGGGATATACCGGAATATAGTCCATGCCCATTTCATCCTTTGCCGGAACCGGTGAAGTAACTGCCGGATTCATCGGATTGCGATAAAACAGCGGTTCGAGTTGTTTGGCTGGTTTGTCATCGGCATACACGGCTATGTAATCCATGCCCATCTCATCCTTAGCCGGTGTCGGTGAGGTGATTGCCGGATTCATCGGGTTGCGGTAGAACAGCGCTTTGGGCACACTGGATGCGGATGGCTGTGCAGTTGAACCGGCAGACTTCCCGAGCGATAGCCAATAACCGATGCCACCACCGATCAGCAAAGCAATGACTGTCGTTGCAACGATATTCCTATTCATTTGATTTCTCCTTGACCGTTCTACCGGTCGTATCTTGCTGTGCTATTTTTTTGATCGGCATACCGACAGCGGCTTCCAGTCGTGCCCACGCCTGCCATCCTGAACTCAGAACTTTCCAGTATTGGGTCTCGTAGTTGTAGAGGGTGACTTGGGCACGCAATAGATTCAGAAAATCCACTTTGTCTACTTGATAAGCAGCGAGCATGGCTGCTTCAGTCTGGCTGGCCTGAGGGATGATGCCAGTCTTGAACAGCAGCGCTTGCTCGTAGCTCGCACGATAATCGCCCAGCGCCTGCTCAATCTCGCCGTCTACTTGAGTAGTTCGTTCCTGTAGACCAAACTGTTCTTTCGATGCCTCCGCTTTGCGCTGCAACAGAGCGTGGTTCTGCTTGTTTTCTAAAAAAAACGGTAGATTCATACTGAATGTGAAACTGGCCATGTCCGCCCGTTGGCTGCCGTTCGGGTTGAGCCCGCTGCGGAAACCGTATACAGCACCCAGCTTGAAATCCGGGTAATAGTCCTTCTCGGCCAGTGTCACCTTGGTGTGTGCTGCCTCAAGCTGGGCTCGTTGTGCCAAAAGCAGAGGTCTTGCCTTAAGCGCCATGTCGTGCAGCGAAGCGAAGTCCGGGGCTTCTGGCAAAGACTCATCCGTCAGATCCGGCAAAACTACTCTGGTTGTAGCAGGCTGACCGAGCAGAGTGTTTAGAACTGCCACCTGTCCGTTCCGCGTTGCATGCAAACTGATCTCAGCTTCCAGCAACTTGGAAAGTTCCACTTGAGCGGTCAGAATGTCAGACTGCATTCCTTGTCCGGTTTTATATTTTGCCTGGGCAATCTTGATAAGATCGCGCAGCAAATTCTGGTTTCGTTTCACAATGACTATTGCGCGATCCAGAAAGAAAAGGTTCCACCAAGTCATGCGGACATTTCGAGTCAAAACGAGTCGCGTTTCGTCGACGCCGAATTCGGCAGTCTTGGCTTCGAAATCGGCAGCCTGTTCACGCAGACCCAGCTTGCCAGGAAATGGCAATGTCACTCCTATTCCGACCTGCATCTGGGTCATCGCCTCTTGGGAAAGTGAGTATGTGTCAGTTGGGAGGTTGAGCGCGTTCAGAAAAAGTACCGGATCTGGTAGAGCACCAACTTGTGATGAAACTTCAGCCAATGCTTGTGCTTGAGCTCCGACCCTGGACAAGCCTGGGTTTTCCGCCAGAGCTATTTCAAGCGCATGTTGAAGGGTTAGCAGGTTATTTTCGTTGGCATGGCGTAATACAAAGTTGTCTTGGTCTGCGAGAACGACCAATGGAAAAAACAGCGACATGATGCCAAATCTGTAAATGATTCTTGTAAGCATGGTCATCTCCATCCTGGCGGGACATAACTAATCAGCCCCGCCAGGACAATAAGGGGTTACTTCTAAATTGTGATGTAGTCGATATAGAATTTTCCGGGGCCTTCCTTCACCACGTTGAATTCCACTTTCTCGCCCGGCTTGATTTCTTTGAGAAGTAACTTGTCCTTTACTTTGAAGTCCATTGTCATACCCGGCCAGCCCAGTGTCTTAATCGGGCCGTGGGTAAGGTTGACGGTTCCGTTTTGCAAGTCCACCTGGTTGACAGTACCAATGCCGATGTTGGCGTGCTCTGCTTCGGCATGCATGCCCAATTTGGCTTCTTGGTTCATGGTATGGCCGTGTTCTTCCGCTACGGCCGCGCTGGATATGACCAGGAACAATAAAACCAAAGTGCTTGTTAATGCGTATCTCATGATTGACCTCTTATCTGTAAACTGAATTACCAACAATATTCGTTGAACATTACGGGCGATGAACGCATGGGAGCAAGCGGTCAACGCGTAACGCGGGACGAGATCAGTCCAGAATCAATTCAGGAATCGGATTTAAGTGCTGGATTGCAAAACTGCCAGACGGACTCGTCCTCTGTAAGACTCAGGCGAGAGGTGGAGGATTGAGAGGAACTGAAGAAACAGAAGTGAAAGAAACAAGGTAATGAGTAACCAACCGGCCATCCAACTCCAGTATGGTTAACTCTGATGATGGTGCCAAATAGCCGCAGCAATCCACATGAGATGTTCCGCAATTGTTGCACGAATCACTTTGCTGGTCATGCCCAGAGACAATTTGGTGTTGCCCACCCATTTGATGATGGTGATTTGCCAGCATGGCCTTGCCATGGTGTGTGTGGCTCATTTGCATTGCATTTATTGTAGCCAATGCATTGCCGCTGGATATCGAAAACCACAGCAGCATCAAGACAGCGACAAATTTTTGGGATGAGCTAAACATGCGCCATATTGGCATAACTGTAAAAATAGTCAATTGTCCTAGCATCCGGCATTAATGACCGCTATACGATCGAAAGCGGAAGTTCATAGTAATGGCAATAACTGACTGCAATGGTCGATTATGTGTAGCAGTTGATTATGTGGAGTTGTTAGCCAGAACAGGCGTCAACCGCTGATTGACAGTGGCTGACGCACATTTGAATATCCACATAATTACAGGGTCTTCAGGAAGTTGATCAGCGAGTCAGGCGCCCGGTAGCGCTGAATTTTG
>JBBRFZ010000114.1:0-8030 GCA_038241165.1 Burkholderiales bacterium
CCGAACGTTGCGGCTGGTCGTAGTAGGCCTCCTCTTCCGGCCTCAACTCGCGCCCCTCCAGGAAATGCACCTGTTCGTCGAGCGCCGCTGTGTCGCCGGTCGTTAGCACATAACGACAGGTCGCATACGCCAGCCACAGGTAGTCATCGGAGAAGTGGGTGCGCACGCCCTGACCGTTGGGCGGATGCCACCAGTGCTGCACATCGCCCTGGGGAAACTGGCGTCCGGCGCAGCGTATCAATTGTTCGCGGGCAAGCCACGGCGTGGCGTGGATCAGCGCCATGGTGTCCTGCAATTGGTCGCGGAAACCGTATGCGCCGCCGGATTGATAATAACCGCTGCGCCCCCACAGCCTGCTCGAGATGGTCTGGTAGAGCAGCCAGCCATTGGCCAATACGTCCAGCGCCGGATCGGGCGTCTCCACGTTCACCGCACCCAGGGTATGCTTCCAGTATTCCCACACCGATTCCAGCGCCTCGTGCGCGGCAACCGGCCCGCTGAAACGCTGTATCAGATGCTGTGCTTCGTCGGTGTCGCGCGCCGCACCGAATATGAACACGATCTCGCGCTCTTGCCCGTCGGCAAGGTCGAACATGGTCTGCATCGCCGCGCACGGATCGAGACCTGCGCCGGTTTTTCCCGACAATCGTTTGCGGTGCAGCGCCACCGGATTGTCCAACGCGCCGTTGCGGCCTATGAACTCGGTCCGGCTACCGGTCACGGTCCGTTCCGATTCGCTGGTCTGCACAAAGACGATGCGGTTGGCGCATTCGCGTCCGTAAGCATTGCGGGCAAATAGCGCCCCGCTGTGCGGATCCTTTTCGGTCACGATGTGCATCTGATTGGCGTGTCGCCACTCGCCGAGTACCAGCTCCCAGTAACCGGTCAGCGATAATTTGCGCGCGCGACCGGAATGGTTGCTTAGCTTCACCACCACAAATTTCACCGGTGCCTCCATGGCAACATAGGTGTACATTTCCGAAGCAATACCGGCTTCGAAATGCTCGAACACGCTGTAACCGAACCCGTGCCGGCACACATAGCCCGACGGGCTCCTGGCGAGCGAGGACTCGGACAACAGCGTCGGCAACCAGAACACGCCTGTTTCCTCGTCGCGGATGTAAAACGCTTCGCCGCTGCTGTCGCTCAACGGATCGTTGTGCCAGGTGGTCAGACGAAACTCGTGCGCGTTTTCCACCCAGGTGTAGGCGCTGCCGCTCTCGCTGACCACCGTACCGATGTGCGGGCTGGCAATGACATTGACCCACGGTGCCGGTGTGCTCTGACCCGGTTCAAGGGTGACGACGTACTCGCGCCCGTCGGGGGTGAAGCCCCCCAGGCCGTTGCAGAAGATGCGATCTCGCTCCATCAGCGGAATAAGCTGTTCTGCTTCCGGCTGCAGCAACGGTTCCATATGCTCCATGAAGCGCTCTGCCGAAGCGCGGCGCTCCACCATGCGCTCTACCGCCACATGCCGTTCCACCTGTTCCGCCAAAGTCTCGGCGGAATCGGTGAGGACGATGCGGGCGACGGTCTGGAACAGTACCCGGTCTTCCTCGGAAAGGTCATCGCTGCGTTTCACGAACACCCCGCCCGGCTTGTCCATGACTTGCGCATCGGGTCCCGAGTTGATCAACCCCATGATCTGGTCTTGCAGCACCGCCCGGTAGCCCGAGAAATCCTCGTTCACGATCACCAGGTCGGCAGTCACCCCTTTCATCCGCCAATAGGCATGGGCTTGCAGCACCTGCTTGACCAGATCGATGCGATTCAGGTCACCGATACGCAGCAAGACGATGGGCAGGTCTCCCGAAATACCAAAACGCCACAATCCGGGCTGGCCAAGCTTGTTTCTGGCAATGACACTGGGCGTGGCGCGGCGCAGGGCATTGCCGTATATGATGGAACCTGCCAGCCGGCCATAGACCTGCGCATCGGCTTCGGTCGCGTTGAGGTGGCGATGCACCTCCTGACTCTGGAACCAGGCCATTTCGAAGGCCCGCTCGACGAAGTGCCGGTCGCAATATTTATCGACCAGTTCCAATGCGGCCTCGCGCGTATCCGCGACGCCGGAGATGATCTGCACGGTTGCCGATGCGTCGGCTGACAGGATGATGGTGCGGCGGATCGCCACGATGGGATCAAGTACCGATCCGTCGCTGTTCGATAACGGCGATGTCGTGTCGGCGCCATCCAGCACCAGCGGGTTGGCAGCTGTCCTGCCCCGGCCGATGAATATGGCGCGGTCGGTCTCGTAAGATGGTTCATTGGAAACTGCACCGGATGCGGCAAACAGGTGAAACATCCACGGCACCGGTTCACCCGGCGTGCGCGGCCGTCGCGTGCAAAGAATCGCCTGTCGCCCGGGCAGGATTTCGGTCTGCACGAACAGGTTGCTGAAAGTGCGATGCGCCAGGTCGGCATTCAGCGGCGCCAACACCACCTCCGCATAACTCGTCACTTCGATATGCCGAATACGCGCCGAGAGATTGGTGAGCGTGACGCGGCGAATTTCAACATCGTCTTCAGGCGAGACGCTGATCTCGGTATGCGTTTCGATAGCCTGATCGCGCCGCCGGTATTCGGCCCGCGCCTGCACGAAGATCGCCTCGTAGTGATCGGCCTTGCGCAGTGTCGGTTGATACGCGGTCGACCAGTAATCCCCGCTGTCGCGATCCCGCAGGTAAATGAATGTGCCCCAGCTGTCGCAAGTGGCGTCTTCGCGCCAACGGGTAACGGCCATGGCGCCCCAGCGACTGTACCCGCCACCTGCATTGGTCGCCATGACGTGGTACTTGCCGTTGGACAACAGGTGAACTTCTGGCGACGGGGTGTTCGGGTCGGTAAACACGCGCATGATCGAACCGGTTTCCGCGGCGGGGGGATGCGCGGCGGCAGTCACTTCGGCGGCATGTGGATGCAGTGTCGCGCCCTTCTTCGGCACACGCTCCTGCAGCAACAGTTCCGTCGCCCTTACCATCGGCGAAGACATGAAGCGGCGCTGCATCGGCTGATTCAGCAACAGATGCTCGAATGCCAGCAGGCTCATGCCCTGATGGTGCGCCATGAAGGCGCGGACAATGACGCGGCTCTTGCCGCGCGGCACACGCGTCGGCGTGTAATCGACCGCCTCGTAAAAACCGTAATCGCCGAGGAAACCCTCATCCGCCATCCTTTGCAGGTTGCGACATGCCTCGAGCGGCATCACCATCAGCGCCAGCGCGCTGGCGTAAGGGGCGATGACCAGATCATCGCCCAGTCCCCGCTTGAAGCCCAGACCGGGCACGCCGAACGCCCGGTATTGATAGACATGATGCATATCGGTAGCGTTATAGCATGACTCGGAAATACCCCAGGGCACGGCGCGCTGGCGGCCGTATTCGATCTGGCGCGACACCGCAACCTTGCACGTCTGCGACAGCAAGGTGTTCTCGAAGCTCGGCATGATCAGCTCCGGCATCAGGTACTCGAACATCGAGCCGCTCCACGAGATCAGGCTCGCGCTGCCGCCATAGCTGGTCAGCAGGCGACCGAGCGCGAACCAGTGCTTCTGCGGCAGCTGCCCCTGCGCGATGAGCAGGAAACTGGCCAGGCGCGCTTCCGATGCCAGCAGGTCATAACAGGAAGGATCGCGGCGCCGTTCGCCCGCGTCGTAACCGATGCTCAACAAGCCGCTAGCCGTATCGTAGAGAAACTCAAAATCCATCAGTGCCAGTTCGCGGCAACGTTCGACCAGATTGTCGATGATTTTGATCCGCTCCGCCGGACCCTTGTAGGGTGCACCCGCTTCCAAATCCGGATTGTCCGATTTCACCCTGGCCAGTTCCGCCAGTGTCGGGATGCCGCCGAGCTGCTGCGGCTCTGACCCTGCCCCGTCCACCACTGACCCGTCCACCAGGTATCCAATATCATCCCGGAGCGCACGGGCCTCCCGGTCGAATGCCTGCGCCCAGTAATACAGTTCGCCGTCGATATCGATATCCGCCGACAGCCAGGCAACCAATTCCCCGCCGATACTGTGCATCTCATCCAGTGCGCGCTCGGCGGCAACCAGTGTCAGCGGCGAGCCGTTCAGTATCAGTGACTTCAATATGTCCTGCACGGCCCGGATCTTTTTCGCAAGATCCGGGGTGGTTGAGCCCGGCACATGTTCAACCAGCACTCGCAAGGTATCCTGCAACCCCTGAAATGCGTTGGATGAGAGCACGGGCTGATCTTTTAACTCGGCCAGTCCGGCCTGCAGGGTGAGCAGCGCACCGGCAAGGTTGCCGCTGTCCACTGAAGAAACGTATTGCGGTCGCAGCGGAAGCAGCGTGTGCGTGTCGTACCAGTTGTAAAAATGGCCGCGGTAGCGTTCCAGCTTTTCCATCGTCTCCAGTGTATTTTCGGTACGCTGCAAAAAATCACCTGCCGGGATATAACCGAAATCGTATGCTGACAAATTCGCCAGTAACGCCATGCCGATATTGGTCGGCGAAGTGCGGGAGGCGATGACCGGCGCCGGGTGTGTCTGAAAATTATCGGGCGGCAGCCAGTTTTCATCCTGTCTGACAAAGTCCGAAAAGAAGCGCCAGGTGCGCCGCGCCGACATTCTCAGGAACTTGCGCTCATCAGCCGTCAACTGCGGCGCGGGGGAAGACAGCGGCTTGCTGATCCACCACCCGACCACGGGCGACACCAGCCAGAGCAGCAACAGCGGCGCGCTGAAACGCAGTTCAATGGCACTTGATGTCAAGTCGAGGGAGAGCGCGAGCGCCAGCGCCACAGCCGGCGCAATCCACATCTCCCTGACAAAATCGGCCAGCGTATGACTCGCGTTGCGCCGTGCATAAGCGCTCGTATGCCACAGCAGCAATCCGCGTCGCGTAAACAGCATGCGCACTCCCGAGCGCAGGATCGCATCCAGGCAAATCAGCGTGTCGTAGGGCAACAGCGCCAGCGTCAGCAGCGCATGCGCGAGCGGGCGGCCTGCGGATTTGCCGGCCTGCATCAGGTGCGGGAGCCACTCTCGTTCCTCGGGCTTGCGGATGAACTCGATCAGGATGGATACCAGGCCGGGCAGGAACACGACCGCCACGACCAGCAGGGTCCAGAACCAGGCCGGACCCGGACCAAACAGCCAGCCACCGGCCAGCAAGGCAAGCAGCGCCGGCGATATCAGGCTGCGCCTGAGGTTGTCGAAAATCTTCCACTTCGACAATGCCGAGAGCGGATTGGGCACCCGCTGCGCTTTTGATTCCCCGGCTCGTCCCGACACTGACTTTGACACTGCTCCCGGCACATGCGGCAGCAGCCAGCCGGCCAGTTGCCAGTCACCGCGTATCCAGCGGTGGCGCCGGCTTGCCTCCACCGCGTAACTGTCCGGATGCTCCTCGATCAGATCGACATCGGTCACCAGCGCCGAGCGCGCATAACCGCTTTCCAGCAAGTCGTGACTGAGAATGAGATTGTCGGGGAAGCGGCCATCGACAGCCTGGCGGAAAGCATCCACATCGTAGATGCCCTTGCCGATGAACGATCCCTCGCCAAACACATCCTGATAGACATCCGACACTTCCCGCGTGTAAGGATCGATGCCCGATTCGCCCGCGAAGAGCTTGGTAAATCGCGACTGGCCGGCACTGACCAGACTGATCGAAGCGCGCGGTTGAAGGATCGCATAGCCTTCGACGATACGTCCCTTTTCGGCATTGTAGACCGGCCGGTTGAGCGGGTGGGCGAGGTTACCGATCAGTGTGCGTGCCACGTCCCGTGGCAGTTGCGTGTCGGTATCCAGCGTGATGACGTATTTGATCGAAGCGAGGATGGATGTATCCCCGACAATATCCGAAAACGTATTTTGATCTCCACCGCGCAACAATGAATTGAACTGTTCCAACTTGCCGCGCTTGCGCTCATAACCCATCCAGACCTGTTCGCAATCGTTCCACGCGCGGGGCCGGTGAAACAGATAGAAAATGCACGGACGATCTTCGCTGTAGGATGCATTCAGCATTTCGACAGCGGCGCGCGCATGGACAAGCAACGCCTCGTCACCCGGCAGGGTACGCTCGGGCGCGTCACGAAAATCGGTGAGCATGGCAAAGAAAATGTTGGGATCGCGATTGCCGAGATAGCGGATCTCCAGCGCATCGAGCAGGCCGTCGATCTCTTGTTGCTTGCCCAGCAAGGTGGGCACCACCACCATGGTGCGGTGACGATCCGGAATACCTTTCGAGAAGTCCAGACGTGGCAATACACGGGGCGGCAACAGCAGCGTGACGAACATGTTCACCAGCGGCACCGCCAGCGCAGAAGCGCCGATGAAGCCGGTGATCGCAAAGAACCAGTAGCGCCAGTCGGCGGGCGCAAATCCGGCGAAAGAGGAGAACACGACCAACGTCGCCAGTACCGTGAGCAACAGTATGGGGCTGATAAAGATGGGCAAACGGAATTTATGGAACGCTCGCCGGATGCGTACCAACGAGGTCAAACGGCTGCCGACCGCCCGTTCCAGCATTGGCCGTCCGCGATCAATGAGGTAGTAACCGACATGGGTGCTGCGGTCTGCGATACCCGATTTTCCTGCTGCATCCCGCGCAAAATTGATCGCGGCACGCGCCACTTCCGACTCACTGTGGGGGCTGCTCCGCGCGATATCCTCGATGGCATGGCGGTAGCGGTCACGGGTGGCAAAATCCTGGCTGGCATACATCTTCGTCGGGTCTTCACTCAATGTTTGTTCGACGGTACTGAGTGACTCGACATAATTCCGCCAGTCCATGCTGCCGATAAAGCGCAGGCTCCCGATACTGTTTGCGATGGAAAGCTGGTTGGTCGCCGCCGTTCGGGCGTCGACGGCGGACAATTGCGTCGCGGACACACCCTGCTCAAGCAGCTTTTGCTCGACCCAGGTTTGCACGAATGCCATTGTCGAGCCCTGGGCTTGAAGTCGCGCGTAGAACTCTTCCACAAACGGTGCGCTCAGCAGCACATCGGCATTGGCAAACTCTGCCAGCAGGTGGATCAGCCGTTTCGGTTCCTTTTCGGCAGCCGCGAGCATTCGATCTGCCCATTTGATGGCCTGTTCGCGCTCTTCGCGCCGCCGGGCGATACGCAAGCCGACGCGGCGCAGGTTTTCCAGCAGCGCCAATTGCAGCATGATCGGGAATGCCCACAACTCGCCCAGCTTCAGCGGTTTGACAGCCTGGTAGGCGGCGATGAAGTGGGTGGCGTTGTCGCTGTCGACACGGCCATCCATGTGAGAGATCAATTCCAGCGCCAGGTCGTAGATGCGGGGGAAGCCGGCCGACGGGCCATTGGCCAGTCGCGGCAACTGTCGGCTGTAGCCGCGCGGCAGATGTCGCCGCGCCAGACCGATCTGTTGCTCGATCAGATAGAAATTGTCGAGCAGCCATGCTTCTGCGGGCACGAGTCGTTGTTCCGGTGAGGCTGCTGCGAACACAACATCGTAGACCGCAAAAAGCACACGCTCATTATCATCCAGCCGCGGCAGCAACCTGTCCGGCCCCGGATGCGGATTGATCCTGTGCCGACCAGCCAGCGTTGCCGCGTGACGCTTTAATTGTTCGATACTGAACAGCTCCGAGTGAAGCAGCTCAGTTCCATTGTCGTTACGCAGCGTATTGCGGGTACGAGACAAAAAACCGAATCCTTTGATGGCGATGGAATTCTCCTTGATCGAACTCGGGTTGATCGGCACAGTAGCAGTATTACGGCCAGTGATTGCCGGAACTGATGCCAGTGTTTCCAGAATATCTGCCTGTTACGGTTCGACCGCAAATCTTCTCTGCAAAGTTTAATATCAATCAAAAGTTCTTCTGTGCGCTAACCAACACATTGATTTACGTCACATACAGGCAAGACTTGATTGCTGGGGGTGAAACGAAACAATCAGGGACAGACCCTGAGGTATCCCCGCATTTTACCCTTGCAAACCAGACGCCTAAGTAATAGGCTGCCGCAAAAACGGTGCATGCACAGCACAGTTGAACTCCACTATTCGTTATCGAAGCAAATAAAGGAGAGGT
>JBBRFZ010000115.1:0-7983 GCA_038241165.1 Burkholderiales bacterium
CTATGGCGGAGCGTCAAATACGAAGCGGTCTATTTACATGCTTATGACAGCGTCAGTGAAGCAAAGAGCGGATTGAAGAATTACTTTAACCGGTATAACCAGCTCAGACCGCACACGGCGCTTGACGACCAAACACCGGATGAGTTCTACTTCGACAACCTGCCGACACTGCCAAAAGCAGCATAGGCAATAAACCGCAAGGCTTCACTTATAAGGATGGTAATTCTGTCCAGCCAAGCGAGTCCACCTGTATTAGGGGGAGTCCAGGTAGGTTTTTGCAGCCCGGCATACCAAGCGCCCGGTTGAAACTGCACGCCAGATAACGCCACGCCAGCCACTACAAGCACGAAGAAGATAAGTAATAAATATGAACGTTGAGTTGCCATAGTGAGATCGCGGTGAAATGTCTTTTTTTCAGCAATTTGGGATAAAAATCAAATGCCCGAATGGCGGACAAAACGGACCCTCAAAGTTCTGGTTTGGGCGATAACCTTCTAACTGCGCCCCTTCACCCGATCAACCGCTATGCTTTCTTCTGAGCACTGCCGATTGCTCGGATTTCAAGCTTAAGACAAGTCATCAGCCTGGAAGAAGCTCAGTCTACTTTTCCGTAATCGTACCAGACGGCCTCGATATTGTGGCCATCAGGATCATAGACAAAGGCGGCATAGTAGCCCGGCCAATAATCACGATAGCCCGGACCTCCATTATCAGTAGCGCCAGCGGCCAACGCCGCTTTGTAGAAATCCTCAACATCTTGTCGGCTGTTGGCCTCGAAAGCGAGATGAGTTGGTACGACGGGATCCACGCGCACAATCCAGAAGTCGGTATTTCTGCCGTCGTTGAAGCCAGCCGACTCGCCGCTCTCCATGTTGTTCTCATAGCCGAGTGGCGCTAGAGCCCGCACGTAGAACGCCTTTGACTTCTTGTAGTCGCTCACGGGTAGTGTTGTATGGGCAATCATGATCAGATTTCCTGTGGGTTGCGATAGTAAGAGCGGTCATCAACGACCACCCCGGGTCGATCCGAGAAGCTCGGCCTTAAAGTCCGCATATGGGGACGCAGCAGTCAATTGAGTTTATATTGTAACTGCCATTTCGTTCATATTGTAACTGCCATTTCAAAGTCTGATCGTCACTTCAAACCGGACGCTCGCAGCAAATTCAATGTCTGGTCAGAAACCTGATTCGTGTTTTGCCAGCCAGGAAGACACACCATCAAGCGAGCGAAATTCGTCCACTGACCTGGCATCTGCATCGGCAAAGCGCGCCTGCGTCATGCGTGCGAGGGCACGTCCCGGCCCGAGTTCCAGAAACACGCGGCAGCCGCGCTCGTACAGCATATCCAGGCACGTTCCCCATTCGATGGTGCGGTCGAGTTGCTGCGCCAGTTTTTCGATCGCGGTCTCGCGGCGCACCACCCATGCGCCATCGATGCCGGCGACTACCGGAGTGGCGGGGGCGGCTATCGACGAAGCGACAAGTGCAGATCGGAATGGCACGACTGCATCGCTGAGCAGCGGAGTGTGCGATGCCAGTCCCACCTTGAGCCGTGTCAGTTTGGCGCCGCGTTCAGCAAACGCCGCGCTCAACCGCGACAGAGCGGCATCTTCCCCACCGATGACAAATTCCTCTGCTCCGACCGCGATAGCGATCCAGGCGCGGTGACCCTCGCACAGGCTGGCCACCTCATCGCGGCGCAGACCCTGCAACGCCAGCATCCCGCCATGCGTTGCGGCCGCGGCTTGATCCATCAGCGCAGCGCGCGCGGCGGCGATACGTGCCAGCTCAACGGCATCGAGCGCACCCGCACAGGCATAGGCTCCCAGTTCACCGACGCTGTAACCGCAGAATGCGACGGGCCTGGGCGCATCCGGTCGCAGCGCTGTCCACAATGCCAGCTGGGTTAGGGAGATCAACGGTTGCGTGATCGCGTTTTGAAAAATCCTGTCGCCTTGCTTTAGCGCTTCGTGCAGGTCAAAGCCGAGTTCCGCCTCACCCGTCATTATTATTTCCGAGGCTGCCTGATGATCCGCGATCATGTCCAGCATCACGGGGTGCTGTGCACCCTGCCCTGAACACAGGATGGTCAAACTCATGGTAGCTCCGACTGCAACTGGTGCACGAACCACGCCGCGGCCAGCAGATCTGCACAACCGCCCGGCGACAGATTCCTTGCCGAACAATCGTGATGCAAAGATTCCGCGCGTTCCTGCCACCCTGCTTCGAACACGCTGCCCCGTTCGAGAAAATCTACGGCCTGTGTCTGAATGAACTGCAATCCTCCGGCCCCGCCGCGAAACAACACATTAGTATCCGGGGTCTCGGCCAGCAACACGAAAAAGGCATGCAGCAATGCATGTTGTGTATCGGCGCCGCGAGCCAGTGCACCGCGCAGGGCGGGCAGCGCACATTCAAAAACCGACGGAAAAGCCAGCAGCGCTTCACCGCGCGCCCCAGTGACGCCGTAACGTGCCGCCATCAGTTGTCCGTGACTTGCTGTTGCAGCGTTAGCAACAGCGATAGCGCGCAGATCGCGGCTCCAGTTGGCGGTGATGATGGCACGCAGGTTTTGATCGGTAGGGGCCAGGTTGCGCGCTGCTGCGCAACCTGCGGCCGCGGCGAATATGCCGTGCGTGAAGATCGCTCCGCGGTGCGTGTTGATGCCGTGCGTGGCACGCAGCATCCTGGTTTCTGCGGCGAGGCCGAGTTGCTGAAGCTCGTTAAATTTTGCTTCACGCATCCCTGCTGTGGCGATGGCGACGAAGTAGCCGCGCAGGGAGAACAGGCTACGCATAAAAGTTGCGGCATTCATGTCCCGGTGCGCGCCGTTGTCACGAAAACTGACCAGCCCCGGCTTGGGATAAAGCGCTAATTCCTGATACAGGCTGCGTACTGCCAGGCGCGCGATGCGGTACACACCACCCTGTAATTCTGTTTCAACAGCAGCAGTAGGTTTCAGATAGAGATTATTCAAGCCAGCATCTCCAGCAGTTCGCAGGCGTCGACCAGCTCGGCACTGCGTTCGCGCTTCACCAGCACGCGTTGATCGCCGGCAGGTTTCAATGTCGCCCATTCGCGCCACGACACGGCATTGCTTCCGCCGAACAGCACTTCACCGTCGGCACGCAGGCCGCTGGATTGTTCCCAACGTGACAGCATATCCATGCCATGCTGCAATTGCAGGTGCGACTGTGGATGCCACAGCAGGTCTATATCCGATTGCGGCGTTACATATTGCAGACCGCTCAGCGCTTGCCATGCCAGCGAGCCGAACACGCGCAATTCGATCCCGGCATCCATTGCCGCGGCATCCAGTTCGGCCAGCGCAGATTGCCAACCTGCAGGTGCATGGGCTAGCGCATAGTCCAGCCGCAAGGGCGGCGCATATCTGGCAATGTCATTCGAGGCCGCGACCAGCGCGACGCGAAGCTTGCCCAGTGCGGGCGGCAGCGCAAGGCCGACTGATATTCTTTCTGTGTGAGGTTCGCCGCAAGGCTGACGTGCTGCAACCAAAGGCCGATCCGCCGCCAGCCATGCGGTGACTTGCGCGCGCAACTCGCCATCGGCGACCTGTGCGGCCACAACCCCGCGAGATTCGGGCCGTATCCACACCAGCGTGTGTCTGCTCAATGACATTGACTCAAGCACTGGGACATTGACTCAAGTGCTGGCCAAAACCCGCTGCACCACCGGATCGGCAAGCAAGCGACCTCCGCGCTCAAGTCCGCGTTCGCGGCGATGATCAATTGCGTCTGCATGTTCGAGCGCTTCCGTCAGGCAGACTGACAGACCGCCTTCCCACAATGCATCCAGGCCGCCCATCTTCAGATAATTTTTCGCTCCCGGCGCGAACACAGGCGATGAGATGCTTAGTTCGGTCAGCCTTTCCTCGCTGATGCGCGTCACCCTGGCCATTGCCGCTAGACCCATCACGCGTATCTCGGCCTCGGGCAGCGCGGCGCATACATCGGCCATCATGCCGTTGGCGAGGAATCCGCCGGACAGCGCCTGTTCGTATACCAGGCTGATTATCTTGTGGCCGCGTCGGCGCGCCATCTCCACGCATTTCGCCAGATGCGCCATGTAGCCGTTCAGCCCGAGCATCTCGTCGCGATGGCGCAGGCGCTGCCCGCTGGTATCGACCAGGAACACAATCGGTCGCCCCAGATGGTCGCGCATCACGGCAAGCACCGCAGCGGCCATCGCGAGTGCGAGTTCGACACCTACCTCGGTGTGGTTTGTCGTGCCGATCACGGCAACCTGCTGCTTCCCGCACTGTCCTTTACCCAGCAACAGATCGCCGTCCTGCTTGATTTCGTTACCCGCGGGGAACATCTGCTCGGCGACTTTTTTCCATTCCATAAATAAGCGTCCTCAATAAACCCTTGTAGGAGCGGGCCATGCCCGCGTTTTATTTTTTTGTTCGCGGGATTGGCCCGCTCCTACACAATGCTCTTTAATGTTTTTAAGATAAATCATTTCGCCCTGCGACCCTGTGCAGCCGCGATGAACTCGTCGTTGTCCATCATCGCGATCGCTGCCGGATCGGGCCAGCCCATCTTGAGCCAGATGTCGCGACCATCCTTGCACTCGCCGAACCGTTTCACCCGGTCACTCAACAGTCGATGCTCGCGTTCCAGAGCCTCCAGCGACCAGTCGTCTCCGCTGTCCATGCTTGCCGTGATCGCGTGCTGAAAAGCGGCCATGCTGTCCGGAACGATGATGTCACACTCACCGAGCAGGTAGCGATGCTTGCCTCCAACTGTACGCCACACCAGCGCACGGTCGCGGGAATCGTATTCCTCCACACCGCGCACGGTCTCGATCACTTCCGGGCCCGACAGACCGAGCCGGCCTTCCTCGCTCATGATGATGGTCGTGGCGCAACGCGCAGCGATTCCCATCCCGCCGAAGCACCCGTACTGCCCGCCGATTGCAACAATGACCGGCACACCCGCCGCACGCGCGGACAGAATCGCACGCATCACTTCCGATACTGCGATCAGTCCGGCGTTGGCTTCCTGCAATCGCACCCCGCCCGTTTCAAGCAGCAGCAATACCGCCGCAGGATGGTCGCGCACCGCGCGCTCCAGCACACCGACGATCTTTGCACCGTGCACCTCGCCCACCGCCCCGCCCATGAAGCCGCCTTCTTGAGCCGCGATAAAAATCTGTTTTCCCGCGATGCTGCCCTGCCCGATGATCACGCCATCGTCATACGCGGCTGGCTGTTCCAGTATCGCCAGATGCGGACTGGTCACCCGTTCTGCGACAGAAAGCCACTCATGAAAACTGTCCGCATCCAGCATACCGGTGATGCGTGCGCGGGCGCTGTTCTCGTAATAGCTGCCTGACATTATTTCCCTTTTCCTTTTGCAGTGTAAGTTTCGATCGCCTGATCAAGGCGCAGGCTCACGATGGCCGGAGTCGCACCCGCATCGTTCACCGAGATGCGGATGTCTCCTGCATGATGACGCGCGAAGAAATCTTTCATCACCGCCTGCCATATCGTGCCGAAACCATTCGCAGCAGTCGATACCTCGATCTCGCACGCACCACTGAGTGCTGCCGGTTCCACCATCACTTCAAGATTGCCCGAGCCCAGCACACCGACGATAGCTGTCGCTCCCTGTGTCGGCTTGCCGCCGTCAAAACGATACTTGAGATTTTCCATGGTCATGTTGTTTGTCCTCCTACCAATTCCTGAATCGTACAGGCGGCTGGTACAATCCGCCCGAAGCACGCACCAGATCCTTGATCGATCTTGCGGCGAGTAGATCGCGCGTCGCATCGCGTTTATCAATGCCGAGATCCTCCGCACGCCGGATCACGCCGCGGTCGCGCAGGTTCTCAACCATGCGCAGGTCGCGGCCCAGTCCCATCTCGGTGTATCCCGCGACGCCGCGTATCGCCTGTCCACGCTCTTCGGCATTGGCGCACAGCAGCAGATTGGCGATGCCTTCCTCGGTCAGGATATGGGTGACATCGTCGCCGTAGATCATCACCGGTGGAATCGGCATGTTTGCGAATGCTGCGAGCTTCCACGCATCCAGTTCGGGGACGAAGGCTGGATGCATATGTTCGCGAAATGTCTCGACCATCTGCACCACCAGTTTGCGGCCACGCGGAATGCCCGGATGATGGGTGCGACGCTGCTCCCCGGCACGCAGCCAGGCAGGGCTGGCATGGCGCCGTCCTGCAGCATCTGCGCCCATGTTGGGCGCGCCACCGACGCCCGAGATGCGATCCAGCGTTGCGGTCGAGCTGTTACCCTCGAGATCAATCTGCAACGTAGAGCCGATGAACATGTCGCAGGCATAGTGGCCCGCCGCCTGCGAGAACGCGCGGTTAGAACGCATAGACCCATCAGGCCCGGTGAAAAACACGTCGGGGCGCGCTGCGATGTAATCCTCCATGCCGAGTTCGGAGCCGAAGGAATGTATCGACTTCACAAAGCCGGCCTCGATCGCCGGAATCATGGCGGGATGTGGATTGAGCGCCCAATGGCTGCATATCTTGCCCTTCAGCCCGAGACTCTCCGCGTAGGTAGGCAACAGCAACTCGATCGCGGCGGTGTCGAAACCTATGCCGTGGTTCAGGCGCTGCACGCCATATTCGGCATAGATGCCCTTGATCGCCATCATCGCCATCAACACCTGGATTTCGGATATCTGCGCCGGGTCGCGGGTGAACAGCGGCTCGATGAAATGTGGGTGCGGGCTGGGGATCACGAAATCTACCCAGTCGCCGGGGATATCCACGCGCGGTACTTTGTCCACCAGTTCGTTAACCTGCGCGATCACGATACCGTTCTTGAACGCGGTGGCTTCGATGATCGCGGGCGTATCCTCGGTGTTCGGGCCGGTATACAGGTTGCCCTGGGCATCGGCGGATTGCGCGGCCACCAGCGCGACGTGCGGAGTCAGGTCGATGAAATAGCGGCTGAACAATTCCAGGTAAGTGTGGATCGCACCGATGCGGATCTGGTTCTTGCCGACCATGCGCGCCAGCCGCGCGCCCTGCGGTCCGGAGAATGAGAAGTCGACCTGCTCGGCGATGCCGAGCTCGTACAGGTCGAGATGCTCGGGCAATGCCAGCACAGATTGCAGCATGTGCAGTTTATTTACCCGCGCGGGATCGACACGCGTCAATGCCTGCGCCAGAAAATCCGCCTGCTTCTGGTTGTTGCCCTCCAGGCACACACGGTCACCTGATTCGATTACCGCTTCCAGCAGTTGAACAGCCAGATCAACGGGCACCACTTTGTCGCGTAGCGACTCGGCCAATACCGATGCGGCTCGAGCCAATTTCTTGTTGCGTCGTTGGCGTTCGCTATCCCAAATTTTTACGGATGAATTCGGCATCATTTTGTCAGTTGGCTCTATTTTCAATAGCGTGAATTTATAAAACTTAAAATATTGTTATGTCTGCTTCGTGCCGCGATTTCAACCATCGACATCAACTAACTTGAAGCAACTCCGCTTGCCACCATTATTGAAAGAATTTAACATCAAATCGTGCACAGGGATATAGCAGATTTCCCATTTTAAAGACGCATCCCGCCCCAGGCTTGCTCCGATAATGGATCTTCATATCCCATAAGGAGCACATTTCTCAAATTGCATACATGGACACGATTCTCATCACAGAATCACCGCAACCTTCAGCAGCATCTGCCCCTATACCATGGCACAGGTTTTCGTTTATTGGCTCAAACTTGGCTCATCAGTTTTGGCGGACCAACCGTGCGGATCGCGATCATGGCCGCCGTAGTGGGCGTCATCACCAGCCTCGCATTGTTGTTCACCTACTATGTGTTCTGGTATGACGGCTACGCTGGAAGGCTGGAATGGCCTGCCGCGGTGTTGGCGGTTTCCGTAACAACCCCCAGTTTACACATCAAAGCCAAATTGATTACAGTGGGTTTTTCCGGGGGGCAGGCCGACCAGGCCAACAAAATTACAAAGGAATAAAGTAGGTA
>JBBRFZ010000116.1:0-7983 GCA_038241165.1 Burkholderiales bacterium
CACTGATGTTTCGGATCCTGCCCGGGTTTGAGTTCCGCGCGCGCCACACCCAATACGCGCAAACCCTGGCCGACCATGGCTTCGGCAGCTTTCGCGAAGGTTACGGCTTGCGCTTCCGGCAGGTGGTACAGATTGATGATCGCTTCAGGCGCGCCTTTGGCGGCAACTATGTGGTGTTCGGCATCGTCACCTTGCCAGACATGCGACATGGCCAGCAAGTCGGGAGACAGGCTGTATTCATGTACCAGATCCCATGTTTCATGCAGATGTTCGCTGCCGCTCAGCGTTCGTTTCCCAAGTTCATGCAGCGCCCGTTCCATCGGGTCGAACGGATCGCGCTCGCTGGCGAGGATGCCGAACTCCACCAACTCGTGCCACGGTTCCGGCAGCGGGCTGCTCCGCTCCACTTGCAGCATTTTACCGTTGCTGTACAGACTGCTGATCACCATGCGATTCTCGGTGAGTGTGCCGGTCTTGTCGGTGCACAACACGGTTGTGGCAACCAGGGTTTCGATCGCATTTGGCTGCCGCGTCAGCACATGACGCCGCGAGATACGCCACGCCCCGAGCGCCATGGAAACCGACAGGATCACCGGAAATTCTTCGGGCAGCGCGGCCATCGCGAGGCTGATCCCGGCCAGCAGCGCATCCAGCCAGTGACCGCGCGTAATGCCATACACGAGCACCAGCAACACACAGAATGCACCGGCGTATATTGCCAGACGCCCCACCAGCCGGTCAGTCTGGATACGCAGCGGAGAGATGCCGGAACGGGTGTCTTCGAGCGATTTGCCGATCTGCCCGATGACACTCGACTTGCCGGTGGCCGTCATCCGGGCGATGCCGCTGCCCTGTACCAGTATCGTTCCCGCGTACACGAACGGCTGACCGTCACCGCCGGGCTGGAGAGTTGTCGAACCTGCGTTTGGTACTGGGGCGCTGTCGGGAAGTTTGCCAGACGTGATTTTTCTGACGGGAACCGATTCGCCGGTCAGCATCGATTCGTCGGCAGACAGGTCGTTGCAACTCAGCAGCTCCGCGTCGGCAGCAACGCGGTCACCTTCATTGAGCAGGATCAAATCGCCCTCTACCACTTCGCGTCCGGCGATGCGTTGCTGCTTGCCGTCGCGTATCACCAACGCGTAATCACACCGATGACCGTCGGGTTCAATCAAGAAAATTGCTGCATATCAAGCCTATTTGGGGTAAATTACAGCCCCATTTTTAACAATGGAACCAAAGTGGAGCAAGCCTATCCTATCGCTTCCACAATATTCAGTTGGTTCCATAAATTCCAGGAGTTTTAAAGTTATGACGCAGTACAGCAAGCGCATGGTAATCGTTCATTGGCTGACTTTGGCAATGTTGATCGCTGCATGGTATCTGGGCGACAGCCTGGCCGATTCGACTGACGGGAGCAAGGCGACATTGGCCGGCTACCTGATCCATATGGCGGTGGGGGCCTCGGTATTGGTTCTGGTGTTGTCGCAACTGATTTTCCGCCGCAAGGACGGCACGCCAGCCAAGCTAGTCGACAAGCCGGTATTCCAGACAGCTGCCAGGGGCGTTCAATATCTGATGTATGCGGTGCTGTTTCTGTTGCCGTTGAGCGGTGTGCTGACCGTAATTAAAGGTGGTGCCGGCAAGGCCCTGCTGGCATGGGATGTGAACATGCTGCCCAAGGAACATGGTTACCATAACGTGTTTGTCCACGAGGTGCACGAACAACTGGTTACCGTGCTGATCGTGCTGGTGGTGATCCATCTGCTCGGCGCAATCAAGCACCAGTTCTTCATGAAGGACGGCTTGATGGAACGAATGATGTTGCGCAGAAAAAGCTGATTTGCATTGAACCGGACCGGACAGGGCAGGGGTGGGAGTGATTCCCGCCTTTGTTTTTTTGAACGTCAGATTTTTTGAGCGCCAGAAATCCGTTGCCTGAAGCACCCGGCCTATCCCGCCCGGCACACCGAATAATATCACCAGATGTGGTCGCCTATAAAATCAGCCTGTTGTTCAAGCAGGTCTTTGCCTTGATGAGGCGTGCCAGGGTCGGCAAAAGATTCAATCCGGTTGCTTCCTTCAGTGCCAATGCGCTTTCCTTCATATCGTCCAGGGAGATATCGATCGGGTCGCCTGTTGCCGCCAGTGCGATGGCATTGCCGCTTTCGCAGGAAGGGAATCCCAGCACGCGATCATCGAAAGCCTCGGCCATACGCGAAATGCTGGCGTTTAGGTGTCCATGGCTGGTCAGCAGGTTGACCGACAGTATGCCCTCATTACTCAGGCGCGTCCGGCACCACTGATAGAACAGCAGGGTATCCAACTCGCCGGAGCTCGCGTCCTCGTCATACCCGTCCACCAGAATCAGGTCGAATTTCCTGTCGTTATTCGCGACGTACTCCACACCGTCGCCGATGACGAGATGGATGCGTTTAGGGTCTTCCGGCAGCTTGAAGAACTGCCGCGCGGCAGCGACCACGTTCGGTTCGATCTCGACGACGGTGAGATGCGCGAGCGGATAGTTTCGATACAGGAATTTGGTCAGCGAGGCTGCGCCCAGTCCGATCAACAGCACCCGCAAGGGGTACACCAAAGGTAGGCAATCCGCATCCAGCCGGAGGCTGGACGGAATTGACACCGCCGGTGGGTGCCCGGCTGCTGCGCCGCCACCCTTCCGCAGCACCTTGCGCGGCCAGCGTGCATCCTCCCGCAGCAGCAGTGCAGCCATCATCTCGCGGGTATATTCCAGCTCGAGATTCCACGGCCGCGCAATACGCATTGCACCTTGTACCCAATCGGAACTGAAGTGCAGATAGCGCACGCCGACTTCTTCGGAAATGTGGATGGGGGTCGACATAGAGATGTGTATTTAATTGCTTGTATTAAAGAACCGCAGCGAGCGGGACTTGCCTTGATGTCAGGTGAGGCATGAGCATCGTGCAACGCTGCTCACGCCCCGCGCAGCAGCTTATTTCCATTTGTTCAGCAGATAGCGGGCCCACTCGGTCAGTTCCGTCGCAGTCATGCCGATGCCGGCATTCTGTTCCGCCAGCGCATCACCCGCCGCGCCATGCAAATATACCGCCAACAACATTGCATTGTCGGCAGTCAGTCCCTGCGCAATGAAGGCGGTGATCATGCCGGTGAGCACGTCGCCCATGCCCGCACTGCTCATGCCGGGATTGCCGGTGTGGTTCACGAACAGCTTGCCTTCGCGTGTGGCACACAGGCTGTCCGCACCTTTCAACACGATACTGCAGGCGAATCTCTGCGCCAGTTGACGCGCAGCCGCGACCCGGTCAGCCTGTACCTCTTGCGTGCTACAAGCCAACAAGCGCGCTGCTTCGCCGGGGTGCGGCGTAAGCACGGAGGGAGATCTGCGGTTGCGCAGGTCGTCCTGCAAGTCGGCATGTCTGGCGAGCAGGTTGAGCGCATCGGCATCCAGCACCAGAGCGGCGTTGTGCTTGAGTGCCTGGTACAGAATCTTTTGCGCGTCTATCGAGGTACCGAGACCACAGCCAACCGCCAACACATCCACGTCGGGCAGTTGCAATGCATTTGACGCGCTGTGCAGCATCAGTTCCGGCTGAATGAAATCGACTGTAGGCGCATTCTCAGCCAGCAGGCCGGCATGAACGCAACCCGCGCCCAGTTTGAGCGCCGCCCGTGCGGCCATCAGGGCTGCGCCGATCATGCCCGGTGTGCCGCCGATCACTGCGACCGTGCCGAACATACCCTTGTTGCTGTCGCGCGGGCGTGTCGGGAAGGTTGCCATGACCCGCTTGGGCGTCAGGGCGGGAATACGTATATTCATCTGCATGAACCATTCATATGGGTAGTGCATAGTATAATCCTGCCCTGATAATTCATTGTGGTCTTTACCATGTTTCGAATTTCTGTCGGCAAAGCCGCCCTGTCTGAATTTCGTCTGGAAAAACTGCGCACCGCGCTGCATTCTGTCGCGCCCAATGTGCTGGTCGCTGACACGCGTCACTGCTATTTCATCGCACTGCGCGAGGGTGGAACCGAAGGTTCCGGGCACCCTGCGGCGTCCCCTTCGCGGGGACTGCATGAGAAGGACAATAGCGGTAAAGTGTTGACCCCACCCGTGCAGGTTGCGCATGACCCGACCTTCGGCAAGGTGCAAGCCACGCTGCTGGACAGGGTGCTGGGTCTGGATGATGACGCCGGTGAACCCGGACAAGCCGCTACCCTGCAGCGTGTGCTCGTGGTGCCCCACCTCGGCACGATTTCGCCCTGGTCCACCAAGGCGACCGATATTGCACAGCATTGCGGCCTGTCCGGCGTGCTGCGCATCGAGCGCGGTGTGGTGTATTACCTGAACACCCGGAATGGCAAGCCTTTGGGCAAGGCCGAGCAGGCCGGGCTGTTGCCGTTGTTGCATGACCGCATGACCGAATCTGTGCTGGACGGTATCGATAGCGCGGCGGAAAAGATGTTCAAACATGGTGCTCCGCAACCGCTGGCCAGCGTTGATGTCCTGAAGGGCGGCAATGCCGCGTTGTCGACAGCCAATCTCGAAATGGGGTTGGCACTTTCCGATGACGAGATCGGGTACCTGGTCGAAAATTTCCGGAAGCTGAAACGAAATCCCACCGATGTCGAACTGATGATGTTCGCCCAGGCGAATTCCGAACATTGCCGCCACAAGATATTCAATGCCGACTGGGTGATCGACGGCGTGCCCCAGGACATCTCATTGTTCGGCATGATACGCAACACCCACAAGGTCAGCCCGCAGGGAACGGTGGTGGCGTATTCGGACAATTCCTCGGTCATCGAGGGCGCGCGTGTGCAGCGTTTCTATCCGGGCGTCGATGGAGGCTATGCATTCAACGAAGAGCTGACGCATATCCTGATGAAGGTCGAGACGCATAATCACCCGACTGCCATCGCGCCGTTCGCGGGCGCGGCGACCGGTTCGGGCGGCGAGATACGCGACGAGGGTGCGACCGGCAGCGGCTCCAAGCCCAAAGCCGGGCTGACCGGTTTCTCGGTTTCCAACCTGAACATCCCGGGATTTATTCAACCTTGGGAATGTTACGGAAAGGGAGAAGAGGGAAGGGAAAAGGGTAAAACCAGTGAGTCGCTTTTGACTTTGCCCTTGAGCACCGAAGGTACGATCCCTTCCCCCTTAAACCCTTCCCAGACTTACGGCAAACCATCGCGCATCGTCTCCCCCTTGCAGATCATGCTGGAAGGTCCCATCGGCGGGGCGGCATTCAATAACGAATTCGGTCGCCCGAACCTGGCCGGTTATTTCCGTACCTTTGAAGAGAATGTCAGCGGCGAGATGCGCGGCTACCACAAACCCATCATGCTGGCGGGCGGGGTCGGCAATATATCAGCGATACACACCCACAAACACGAGTTGCCGGTTGGCGCGCTGGTGGTGCATCTGGGCGGCCCGGGTATGCTGATCGGTCTGGGCGGCGGAGCCGCATCCAGCATGGATACCGGCAGCAATGCAGAGAACCTCGATTTCGATTCGGTGCAGCGTGGCAATCCGGAGATGCAGCGCCGCGCGCAGGAAGTGATAGACCGTTGCTGGCAGATGGGCGCGAGCAACCCCATCTTGTCGATACACGATGTCGGCGCGGGTGGAATGTCGAATGCGCTGCCCGAGCTGGTGCATGGCGGCGGACGAGGTGCGCGTTTCGAGTTGCGCAAGATTCCGCTGGACGAGACCGGCATGTCACCCAAACAGATCTGGTGCAACGAATCGCAGGAGCGTTATGTACTGGCGATCACCCCGGAGCGGCTGGAAGAATTCAGCGCGCTGTGCGAGCGCGAACGCTGCCCGTTTGCGGTGGTCGGCGAGGCCACGGCTGATGACCAGATCACCCTGCATGACAAGGAATTCGGCGATTATCCGGTGGACATGCCGCTGTCCGTGCTGCTCGGCAAGCCGCCCAAGATGACGCGCAACGTGACTCGCGAAATACCGCGTCTGACTGCCTGCGATACCGGTCAGATTGATTTGCGCGAGGCAATCGAGCGGGTGTTGCGCCTGCCTTCGGTGGCGAACAAGACTTTCCTTATCAGTATCGGCGACCGCACCGTGGGCGGCATGACCGCGCGCGATCAGATGGTTGGTCCGTGGCAGGTGCCGGTGGCCGATGTCGCGGTTACCCTGATGGGATTCAGCACCAATCGCGGCGAAGCATTCGCGATCGGCGAGCGCACGCCGCTGGCACTGGTGAATGCGTCGGCCTCGGGCCGCATGGCGGTGGGCGAGGCGCTCACCAACATCGCCGCGGCGCGCATCGACAAGATCGGCGATATCAAGCTTTCGGCGAACTGGATGGCTGCCGCCGGACATCACGGCGAGGATGCAGCGCTGTTCGACACGGTGCGCGCGGTGGGCATGGAACTGTGCCCGCAGCTCGGTATCAGCATCCCGGTCGGCAAGGATTCAATGTCGATGAAGACGGTATGGCAGGACGGTGCGGAAAATAAATCCGTCACCGCGCCACTGTCACTGATCGTGACTGCCTTCGCACCCACACCCGATGCACGCGAGACGCTGACGCCGCAACTTGCGCCTTATCTGGATACGACACTATTGCTGATCGATCTGGGTCAGGGGAAAAAACGCATGGGTGGTTCCGCTCTGGCACAGGTATACAAGCAGGTCGGCGATGTCGCACCCGACGTCGATGATGCGCAGGTTCTGAAGGCATACTTCGATCTGATACAGGAACTGAACACCGAGGGCAAGTTGTTCAGTTACCACGACCGCTCGGACGGCGGCGTGTTCGTGACGTTGTGCGAGATGGCTTTTGCCGGCCGCATCGGATTGACCGTCAACCTGGACGATTCCCACGGCGACCCGCTGCGTGCCTTGTTCAACGAGGAACTCGGTGCGGTGATACAGGTGCGCAACCGCGATGTGCAGCATGTGATGGAACTTGCCCATGACGCGGGGCTGAAGGGCGTGCACAAGATCGCCGCATTGAACCAGACCGGCATGATCGAGATCGTGCGCGGGGGGAAAATGCTGTTCAGCGAAAGCGGTGTGAACCTGCAACGTATCTGGTCTGAGACCACTTACCAGATGCAGAAGCTGCGCGACAATCCGGATTGTGCGCAGCAGGAATTCGACCGCCTGCTGGATGCCGCTGACCCGGGCCTGCACGTCAAAACGACCTATGCGCTGAACGAAAATATTTCCCCGTTGCTGCTGCTCACCAAACCGAAGATCGCCATCCTGCGCGAGCAGGGCGTGAACGGCCAGGTCGAAATGGCAGCAGCATTCGACCGCGCCGGATTTGCCACGGTGGATGTGCACATGAGCGACATCATCAGCGGCCGCGTGTCATTGTGCGACTTCAAGGGTATTGCGGCGTGCGGCGGGTTCTCCTATGGTGACGTGTTGGGCGCGGGCGAAGGCTGGGCGAAATCCATCCTGTTCAATCCCAGGGCGCGCGACGAGTTCGAGGCATTCTTCAAGCGCCGCGATACCTTCGCGCTGGGTGTGTGTAACGGCTGCCAGATGATGAGCAACCTGCACGAGATCATTCCCGGTGCAGAAAACTGGGCGCACTTCGCGCGCAACCGCTCCGAGCAATTCGAGGCGCGCTTCGCGATGGTCGAGGTGCAGCCATCGCCGTCGATCTTCTTCAGGGATATGGCGGGCAGCCGCATGCCCATCGTCGTGTCGCACGGCGAAGGCTATGCCGATTTTAGCGACGAGCAACGCCTCAAGGCGGCGCAGAAACTGGTGACGATGCGTTATGTGGACCATCGCGGCAATGCGACCGAGACCTATCCGCTTAACCCGAACGGCTCGCCGCAGGGCATCACCGGCCTGACGACCAAGAATGGGCGCTTCTCGATCATGATGCCGCACCCAGAGCGTGCATTCCGTGCCGTGCAGAATTCCTGGCATCCTTACGGTTGGCAGGAGAATGGCGCATGGCTGAAGATGTTCCAGAACGCCAGGAAATGGGTGGGTTA
>JBBRFZ010000117.1:0-7901 GCA_038241165.1 Burkholderiales bacterium
CTTGCGGCCTGCAATGTTGCCAGTACCGCTGCTTTTTGAAGCGGGCAATGCCCGCTAACCTCTTTTGGGGGGCATGGCCCGCTCCTACGAATACCCAGCCTGGAAATTTTCGGGTATTCGACAAAATGACAGTAAGTTTTAATATTGGTCAGAACCAGTTTCATCAGCTTGTATATTGCCATTGCGTTAGAAGTTGCCAACATTTATCCGGCTTGTATATCCCAAAATCACGAACATCGCACTCAGAATACGAACCGTTCAGGCTGCAGCGCATTTTGCAGCGGCTTGACGCAGGCTTCCATGATGTTGACGGTTTCGCAGGTGTCCTGGTCGACTCGTGTGATCAACCTGGCTTCCATCACAGGCGCATCGCCGACGATCGCGAACAGCCGACCACCCACATTCAGACTGTTCTGAAACGTTGCCGGCAACACCGGCGTCGAACCGGTCAGCACGATGACGTCGTAACTTGCACCGTCCCCCCATCCCAGCGCGGCATCACCGATTTCCAGCGTGATATTGTCGCGATGATAGGCCTGCAAATGTTGTGTTGCCATGGCATTCAATGCCGGCACGATCTCGACCGAAGTAACATGTCCGGCCAACATGGAGAGCAGTGCTGTCAGGTAGCCGCTACCGGTACCCACCTCCAATACCTTGTCTCCGCGTCCAAGGTGCAGCTCCTGCAGGGTGCGGGCTTCCAGCTTGGGCTGCCACATAGTCTCACCATAACCCAGCGGGATCTCCATATCCATGAAAGCCAATTCGCGCATGGCTGTCGGCACAAAATTCTCGCGGCGAACGTGTTTGAGCAATTCCAGAATCCGCCCTTCCAGCACTTCGCAAGGGCGAATCTGCTGCTCTATCATATTGAAGCGCGCCTGTTCCATATCCAGCATTCCCCTCTCTCCCAAATCGGCCGTCATTATCGTGTATTCAGCAGGGCAGTATAGCAAGCCAGCCCCCGTGGCTCAATGATGCCGTGTTTGGCTTGCTTTTCGCTGCCCTTTCCATTACCTTTCGAACCTCGCTAGGGGTCTTCGTCGGCACTATGAATCGGGCGGAGTGAGATACACCCTTTGAACCTGTACGGGTAATGCCGTCGTAGGGAAGCATCTTCCCGATGCCTCCCGAATTATTAGGAGCACCGCATGAACGCCAACCCCAAATTCATTGTACCCAAATTCAGCGCCGAAGCCGCCCACGTTGATGCTGCCGCGGTCAAGCCGTTACCGAACTCGCGCAAAGTGTATGTGCAAGGCAGTCGCCCCGACCTGCTGGTGCCGATGCGCGAGATATCCCAGGCCGAAACACCTGCCAGCATGGGCGCGGAAGTTAATCCGCCGATCTATGTGTACGACTGCTCCGGCCCGTATACCGACCCGACAGTAAAGATCGACATCCGTGCCGGTTTGGCCGCGCTGCGCGAGGGCTGGATCACCGAGCGCGACGACACCGAAACGCTGGACAAGCTCACTTCCGAATACGGGCAACAGCGCCTGAATGATCCGGAACTGGCAGAGATGCGCTTCAATTTGCACCGCGCCCCCCGCAAAGCCAGGCCCGGCAAGAACGTCACACAGATGCACTATGCACGCTCCGGCATCATCACGCCGGAGATGGAATACATCGCGATACGTGAGAACCAGCGCAGCGATGGTCTTTCCGAGATGATGCTGAAACAGCATCCGGGCGAGAGTTTCGGCGCGCACATGCCCAAACAGATCACGCCGGAATTCGTGCGCAGCGAAGTGGCCTGCGGCCGCGCTATCATCCCCGCGAACATCAACCATCCCGAGGCCGAGCCGATGATCATTGGCCGCAACTTCCTGGTGAAGATCAACGCCAACATCGGCAACTCCGCGCTGGGTTCGAGCATCCAGGAAGAAGTGGAGAAGATGACCTGGGCGATCCGCTGGGGCGGCGACACGGTGATGGATCTGTCCACCGGCAAGAACATCCACGAAACGCGCGAATGGATCATCCGCAATTCACCGGTGCCGATCGGCACCGTGCCTATCTATCAGGCGCTGGAAAAGGTTAACGGCAAGGCCGAAGACCTGACCTGGGAAATTTTTCGCGACACGCTGATCGAACAGGCCGAGCAGGGTGTGGACTACTTCACGATCCATGCGGGTGTGCTGTTGCGCTATGTACCGATGACCGCAAAACGCATGACCGGTATCGTGTCGCGCGGCGGTTCCATCATGGCGAAATGGTGTTTGGCGCACCACAAGGAAAGTTTTCTCTATACCCATTTCGAGGACATCTGCGAGATCATGAAGGCCTACGACGTGAGTTTCTCGCTTGGCGATGGTCTGCGTCCCGGCTCGATCTACGATGCCAACGACGAGGCACAACTGGGCGAACTGAAGACACTGGGCGAACTCACCCAGGTTGCGTGGAAACACGATGTGCAGGTGATGATTGAGGGCCCAGGCCATGTGCCGATGCACCTGATCAAGGAAAACATGGACCTACAGCTGAAGTGGTGCCATGAGGCGCCGTTCTACACGCTGGGACCGCTGACGATGGACATCGCGCCCGGCTACGACCATATAACGTCGGCGATCGGCGCCGCGATGATAGGTTGGTTCGGCACCGCAATGCTGTGCTATGTCACGCCCAAGGAGCACCTCGGCCTGCCCGACAAGGACGATGTGAAGGAGGGCATCATTACCTACAAGATCGCCGCGCATGCCGCCGACCTGGCCAAGGGCCATCCCGGCGCGCAGATTCGCGATAACGCATTGAGCAAGGCGCGCTTCGAATTCCGCTGGGACGACCAGTTCAACCTCGGCCTCGACCCGGACAAGGCACGCGAATTCCACGACGAGACCCTGCCCAAGGAATCTGCCAAGGTCGCGCACTTCTGCTCGATGTGCGGGCCACATTTCTGCTCGATGAAGATCTCGCAGGACGTGCGTGAATTCGCGGCCAGGGAAGGAGTCTCCGAACAGGAAGCGCTGGCAAAGGGCATGGCGGAAAAATCCGTCGAGTTCGTCGCGAAAGGCGCCCAAATTTACAGTAAGACATAACGAGATACAGCAAGGCGTAACGGCATTACCGCACCACCCGGCAGGTATTGATGTTCAATCATACAGAGGAGAAAATCATGGCAACAGACAGCGTGTATCGCATCACCGAACTGGTTGGAACCAGCAATAAATCCTGGGAGGATGCCGCCACCAACGCGGTTAACGCCGCCTCAAAGACCCTGCGTGACCTGAGGGTCGCCGAGGTCATCAAACTGGACATGGTGGTCGAAGACGGCAAGGTATCAGCCTACCGTGCAAAAGTCGCCTTGTCGTTCAAGTACGATCCCAAAAAATAATTCGCCCGGGAAATAACCAACCCGGGAAACAAAACATCCGGCATGTCGCGCACAGGTTGGTTATCGCGCGGGGCCGGCAATCTTGCGCAATGCCTTCCGCGCCGTGTTCCCTTGGATTACACGGCGCGGAAGCTAACCGGCTGCGACTTCCGCCGGTAGCCAGGCCGCTTAGAAAACATTTCTTCGACAAAGGTAGTTTATGGATCTGATTTACTGGAAGGCCCTGATATTGGGCATCGTCGAAGGGCTGACCGAATTCCTGCCGGTCTCCTCGACCGGACACCTGATCATGGCAGGCGCCCTGCTCAATTTCAACGACGAACGCGGCAAGGTATTCGAGATCGTGATCCAGTTCGCAGCGATCCTGGCGGTTTGCTGGGAATATCGGGACCGACTGGGCGCGGTCGTCAGCGGACTGGTGCAAAAGCAGGAATCCGCGCAGCGCTTTGTCACCAATTTGTTCATCGCATTTTTGCCCGCGGCGGTTCTGGGACTGTTGTTCGCCAGCAAAATCAAGGATCACCTGTTCGCGCCAATCCCGGTGGCGCTGGCCTTCATCATCGGCGGTGTGATCATCCTGTGGGCGGAAAAGCGCCAGCACATCGTACGCATCGAAAACGTCGATGACATGCGCTGGTGCGACGCGCTTAAAATCGGCCTGGCACAATCGCTGGCATTGATCCCGGGCACCTCGCGCTCCGGTGCGACCATCATCGGCGGTCTTTTGTTCGGTTTGTCCCGCAAGGCAGCCACCGAGTTTTCGTTCTTTCTCGCGATACCGACGCTGACCGCGGCAACGTTCTATGAAATGGTGAAGTACCGCTCCCTGTTTCATGCCCAAGACTGGTCGCTGTTCGCCGTGGGATCAGCCACCTCGTTTGTCAGCGCGTTCCTCTGTGTGCGCTGGCTGCTGCGTTACATCAGCCACCACGACTTCAGCGCATTTGCCTGGTATCGCATCGTGTTCGGCCTGGCCGTGCTCGGCACCGCCTACAGCGGCGTAGTAAACTGGTCGGCAACTTAACGAACCCAACTTTGTCAACCCGCTGTCATAATATAGACACATAATCACGATTGGAGATTCATAACATGGCAAGAATGGTTAATTGCGTAAAACTCGGCCACGAGGCAGAAGGGCTGGATCGCCCGCCCTACCCCGGCGCGCTGGGCCAGCGTATATTTGAAAACGTTTCCAAGGAAGCCTGGCAGGGCTGGCTGAAATTCCAGACCATGCAGGTGAACGAAAACCGGCTCAACCTTGCCGATGCGGCGGCACGCAAATTTCTCGCCACGCTGATGGAAAAATATTTCTTTGGCGAGGGAGCGGAAATGCCGGACGGGTATGTGCCGCCAAAAAAATAAAAGGCCACAGCTTGTCTAAAAAGTTTTCCCCGCAGCAATTTCTGAACCGTGAGCTCGGCCAGCTCGAATTCAATCGCCGTGTGCTGGCGCAGGCCGAAGATACCGGGATCCCGTTGCTGGAGCGGCTGAAATACCTGTGTATTGTCAGCAGCAATCTCGACGAGTTTTTCGAGATCCGCGTGGCGGGTCTGATGGAACAGATCAAGCTTGGCGGCATAGCCACCGGCACCGACGGCCTGAACGCCCGGCAGACCCTCAAGCTGGTTCGCGAACAGGCGCATCAATTGATAGAACGCCAGTATCAGTTGTTCAACACCGATATCACCCCGGCCCTCGCCAAGCAGGGCATCAAGTTTCTGCGCCGCGATCAGTGGACCGATGCCCAACAGGCTTGGGTGAAAGACTTTTTCTTCCGTGAAGTGATGCCGGTATTGACTCCGATCGGTCTTGATCCGTCTCACCCCTTTCCGCGCGTGGTCAACAAGAGCCTGAACTTTGCCGTGGAGCTGCATGGCAAGGATGCATTCGGGCGCAACTCGGCCCGGGCTATCGTTCAGGCACCGCGCGTGGTGCCGCGCACCATCCTGATGCCCCCGGAAATCAGCGGGTGCGAACATGGTTTTGTTTTTCTTTCATCCATCCTGCACGCGCATGTCGGCGAATTGTTCAGCGGCATGGAAGTGCTCGGCTGTTTCCAATTCCGTGTTACGCGCAACAGCGACCTGTTCGTGGACGAGGAAGAAGTCAAAAATCTGCGTCTCAGCTTGCAGGGTGAGCTGCCGCAACGAAATTTCGGTGATGCGGTGAGGCTGGAGATCGCCGACAATTGCTCGCCGCTGATTGCGGAGCTGTTGCTCAAGGAATTCAATCTCTCGCCGGATGATCTGTATCGCGTGCATGGCCCGGTAAATCTGGTGCGCCTGATGCGTATTCCCGATCTGGTGGAGCGTGATGACCTTAAATTTCCCCCCTTTGTGCCCAGCGTGCCTGCCGTGCTGCAAAAAAAAGGCTCGGACATGTTCAAGGTGATGCGCAAGAACGATGTACTGCTGCACCACCCTTACCAGTCGTTCAAGCCGGTGATCGATTTCATCCAGCAGGCCGCCAGCGACCCGAGCGTGGTCGCGATCAAACAGACCGTTTATCGCACCGGGGTGGATTCAGCATTGATGGAAGCCTTGATCGCTGCGGCGGCGGGCGGCAAGGAAGTGACCGTGGTGGTGGAACTGCTGGCGCGTTTCGATGAGGAAGCCAACATCAACTGGGCGAACCGCCTGGAAGAGGTCGGTGCGCATGTGGTGTATGGCGTGGTGGGCCACAAAACCCATGCCAAGATGCTGATGGTGGTGCGCCGCGAAGACGGCAAGCTGCGCCGTTACGCGCATCTCGGCACGGGCAACTATCATCCGCGCACGGCGCGGCTTTATACCGACTTCGGCCTGTTCACCAGCAACGAGAAAGTCTGCGCCGATGTAAGCGAGGTGTTCAGCCAGCTTACCAGTCTCGGCAAGGCGCGCACGCTTAACCATCTGTGGCAATCGCCGTTTTCCATGCACCCCGAAGTGCTGCGTGCCATTCAGAACGAGGCCAACCTTGCCCAGTCGGGCAAGCGCGCCCACATCATCGCCAAGATGAATGCCTTGCTGGAACCGGAAATCATCAATGCGCTTTACGAGGCTTCCCAGGCCGGTGTGAAAATCGATTTGATCGTGCGCGGCGTGTGCGCGCTTCGTCCCGGCGTGACTGGATTATCGGAAAACATCAGGGTGCGCTCGGTGATCGGGCGTTTTCTCGAACACAGCCGCATCTTTTATTTTTGCAATGATTTGCAGCACAACGTATATCTTTCCAGTGCGGACTGGATGGACAGAAACTTCTTCCGCCGTATAGAAGTATGCTTTCCGGTACTGGACAAAAAACTCAAGAAGCGTGTGATCAACGAGGGACTAAAAGTCTATCTGCAGGACAACTGCCAGGCATGGGACATGGACAACAAAGGACATTACCGGCGCAAGCATCCGCGCCGCGCGGCAAAAAAATGCGCTCAATACGAACTGCTCAATCTGTTCACACATACCCCCGCCAAGGCGAAATCGCAATAATTCAACAACGGCCATCTTATCTTTTGATAAGGGCGGCCATCATATCGTCGTACAAACCACGCGGTCACGCGGTGAATGGAATCAGCCTTTCTGTGGCCGGCCCGTTTTGATCTTTTCCAGACTCCCCAGGGCACGCTTCAATTGCCCCTGATCCAGAGCGGCCAACAATATCAATCCGGCCCGCAACACTTCGCTTTTCTTGACATGCATCTTCGCCTTCAGGCATATCTTCTTGATCTCGGCGATCTTGGCATACTCGTTTTGCGGCATGGTGAAACTGTCTCGCACGACTTTCTTTTTGTGTTCCTTTTTTGGATTTTTAGCGACTTGTTGCAGCTCGGCTTTGACGTCCAGCTTGTTTGCTGACTTCAAAACCGTTTTTTCACGGACAGCAGGTTTTTTCACCCGCGGTTTTTTCGCCGTGACTTTGGCTGTGGTCGCACTAGCCTTTTTGGTTGTCATGTCATCCTCTTCGTATTAAAGTCGGGCCATCAGTTTATATGGTAAGTCGCGGCAAATAAAATGTAATCTTGGGGGAGTTGTAATGGATCTGATATTGTGGCGACATGCAGATGCGGCAGACGGCGTACCCGACCAAGCTCGCGAGCTCACTGCAAAGGGTATCAAACAGTCCGCAAAAATCGCCACTTTTCTACAGCAACATCTGCCCGACCAGCTCCGCATCCTGGTCAGCCCGGCAGCCCGCGCCCAGCAAACCGCCACCGCACTTACCAGCCATTTTACTTTGGCACCCACCCTCTCACCCGGAGCCTCCGCAGAAGCCGTGCTGCACGCGGCACGCTGGCCGGATTCCGGAGGAGCAGTACTGGTGGTGGGGCATCAGCCTACTTTAGGTGAAGTCGCCGCACAGCTGCTGGGCTGCGGGGATATGTCCCTGAGCATCAAGAAAGGCTCAATATGGTGGTTCAGCCAGCGCGAAGGTGCTGATCAAGTCACCCTGCGCCTGGTCCTCACCCCCGACTTTTTGTAAGAAGGGGAACTCGGGATTACTCAGTGAACAGAAATTTTGACTACAAATTATCTATTGCACACTCAATCACGCTGGATTTGTAGGAGCGGGCCATGCCCGCGACCCATAAAAT
>JBBRFZ010000118.1:0-7792 GCA_038241165.1 Burkholderiales bacterium
CCGGGGCCGGGTCGGGATATTGGCGGGTTCTGAATAACGCATGAAGCAATACTGTAAACAAGCTTGGTGCCCTTGCGCTTGTCATGTGAAACAATGATGCCGCGCTTGAAAAATCACTTAATCACATTTTTTGAATGATCGCCTATCTGATCCGCCGTATTTTGTATGCCCTGCCAATTCTTGTCGGGGTCAATCTGCTCACCTTCACACTTTTCTTTGTCGTGAATACTCCGGATGACATGGCGCGCATGCAGCTCGGCATCAAGCGCGTCACGCCCGATGCCATCGAACAATGGAAAGTGCAACACGGTTATGACAAGCCGCTTATGTTGAACGCCTCCGCCTCCGGCATAGACAAGATCACAGACACGGTTTTCTGGCAGAAGTCCGCCAGCATGTTTGTGCTTGATTTCGGTTATTCGGATGATGGGCGCAATATCAGCCGCGAAATCGCCACGCGCATGTGGCCGAGTCTGGCGATAGCGCTGCCGACCTTTCTGGTTGGCCTGGTGGTGTACATCACCTTCGCGCTGTTGATGACACTGTTTCGCGCCACTGCACTGGACATGGCGGGTGTGGCATTGTGCGTGCTGCTGATGTCGGTGTCCGGCCTGTTCTACATCATCGGCGGGCAATTCGTGGTGAGCAAGTTATGGCATCTGGTGCCGATCTCCGGTTACACGGGTGGGGTGGGCAGTTTCAAATTCGTGGTGTTGCCCATTGTGATCGGCATCGCCGGCAGTGTGGGTGCGAGCAGCCGCTGGTACCGCACGATTTTTCTTGAAGAAATCGGCAAGGATTATGTGCGCACCGCGCGTGCCAAAGGGTTGTCCGAGCTGGCGGTACTGTTTCGTCATGTGCTGAAGAACGCGATGATCCCGATTCTGACCGGCGTGGTGGTGGTCATCCCGCTGCTGTTCATGGGCAGCCTGCTCACCGAATCGTTCTTCGGCATTCCCGGGTTGGGCAGCTATACCATCGATGCGATCAATGCGCAGGATTTCAGTGTGGTGCGCGCGATGGTGTTTCTCGGCTCGCTGCTGTACATCATCGGGCTGATCCTCACCGATATCTCCTACACCATGGTGGATCCGCGGGTGAGGCTCTCATGAGTTTCATGCCGGTTGTCCTGTGGAGCGACGCACTGGTTTTTCTGCTGATTGCGGCAGGCATCGCCAGCACGTGGTACGTGCGACAGCGCGAGCATCTGTTGTTGCCGTGGAAACGCGTGGCGCAGAATCCAGCAGCGATGGTTTCCCTGCTCGTTTTATCGCTGTTTGTTCTGGTCGGGCTGCTGGATACGCTGCACTACCGGGCCGCATTGCCGGAAAAAAGTAACGGGGAAACGGTGTATTCCCCGGAGGTGCTGAGCGTGTTCGACAAGCTGGTTACGCCGCTACGCACGCAAACCGAAAAAACATTTTCCGCGCCATTGGCCGTGACGCTGTATGCCAAGGAGAGCGTGATAGACAAAAGTGGCCATGTGCTGCGCGACTATCCGCGCTTGCGTTACGGCGGTGCCCGACTGACAGATGTGCGGCAGCGTGACAGCGATTTACTGAGGCGCGGATTGACCGGTGCGCTGGCGGGATTGATGGTGGGGGTGTTGATCGCGCTGGGCGGTAAACGCCGGCTTGCGCGGCGTGGTTGGCCGCTGCGCGCGTTGCTGGTTGCCACGCTCGTCATCTCGGTTCTGATCGGTGTGACCGCCAGTCTTGCAGCCGCTTATCACGTGCTCGGCACCGACAAGGTCGGGCAGGACGTGCTATACCTGTCGCTGAAAAGCATCCGAACCGGACTGATCATCGGCACGGTCACCACGCTGGTCACCCTGCCGCTGGCCTTGTTTCTGGGTATCGCTGCAGGATATCTGCGTGGCTGGGTGGATGATGTGATCCAGTATGTTTATACCGTGCTGAGTTCCATACCCAGCGTGCTGCTGATTGCGGCGGCGGTGCTGATGATGCAGGTGACCATCGAAATGCATCCGCAATGGTTCGATAACTCCGCGTCACGCGCGGATCTGCGGCTGGTGTTTTTGTGCCTGATCCTCGGTGTCACCAGTTGGACCGGGTTGTGCCGATTGTTGCGCGGCGAGACTCTCAAATTGCGCGAGATGGAATACATACAGGCGGCACAGTCATTCGGTGTGTCCCCGTTCCGTATCCTGGTGCGTCATATCATGCCGAACGTGATGCACATCCTGCTGATTTCGCTGGTGATGGATTTCAGCGGGCTGGTACTGGCCGAGGCCGTGTTGTCCTATGTCGGCGTGGGTGTTGATCCCTCAATGATCAGCTTCGGTACGATGATCAACGCGGCGCGACTGGAGATGGGGCGCGATCCCATGGTGTGGTGGTCACTGGCCTCGGCCTTCGGTTTCATGCTGGCACTTGTACTGTCGGCGAATCTGTTTGCCGATGCCGTGCGCGATGCATTCGATCCGCGTCTGAACCGTAGCGAGGTGGCGGCATGAACACGGTGCGCACAGCGGCGGTGCGGGTAATGCCGCCAGCCACCGAAACCTCGATTGGTGAAGTTGCGAATCTCGATCATGAGGTGGCGGCATGAACACGGTGCGCACAGCGCCGACGCAGGTAATGCCGCCGGCCACCGAAGAAATTGTCCAGTGTGGTGATTCGAATCACCAGATTGAGGTGGCGGTGTGACGGGCGACCTTCTTCGTGTTTCCGGCATGGTCACTCAGTTGCGCAATGGCGTGCGCATCGTGGACGACATTTCTTTCAGCATCAAGGCGGGCGAGACATTCGTGCTGCTCGGGGAATCCGGCTGCGGGAAATCCATGACCGCGCTGTCTCTGCTGCGGCTATTACCCGATGGGGTTGTCAATGCGGGCAGTGCGGCACAGTTAGACGGTATCCCTCTGTTCGACTTGCGCGAGCGAGAGATGCGCGACCTGCGCGGCGGCAAGGTGGCGATGATCTTTCAGGAACCGGGGTTGAGCCTGAATCCGGTGATGACAGTTGGTCAGCAAATCGCCGAAGTATTGGGGTTGCATCGGGGTATGCGCGGCAGTGCTGCACGACTGCGTTGTGTGGAGCTGCTGGACCAGGTCGGCATCCCGGATGCTTCACGACGCGCGGAGGAATATCCGTTCCAGCTTTCCGGCGGCATGAAGCAGCGTGTGATGATTGCGATGGTGTTGGCCGGACAGCCAAAATTGCTGATCGCTGACGAGCCGACCACCGCGCTGGATGTCACAATACAGGCACAGGTTCTGCAACTGCTGCGAGACACTCAGGCTGACAGCGGCATGTCGCTGTTGCTGATCACGCATGACCTCGGTGTGGTGGCGGAAATGGCGCATCAGGTAGGGGTGATGTATGCCGGACAAATCGTCGAGCAGGCCAGCCGTGCACAGTTGTTCGACCAACCGCTACATCCCTATACCCGGAAACTGTTTGCCGCGCTTCCGGATGCGACACGCCGCAATCAATTGTTGGCGGCCATTCCGGGCAACGTGCCGGCGCTGGGCAGTGTCCCGCAGGGTTGCCGCTTTGCCGCCCGTTGCGACAAGGCCTGGTCCCTGTGCAACGAAAAAATGCCGGACTGGACCGTGCTCGGGGAAGGGCAGGGAGTGAGGTGCCATCTATACGGAGAAGGGATAAGGGATAAGGGGGAAGAGGAAGTGCTGGGAAGGGGGAAGGAGGAAGGGGGGAGCGTGGATGCCGTACCGGGGGTTTCCCCTTCCCCCTTCCCTCTTTCCCCTTTCCTCCTTGAGGTCTCCGACCTCAAAGTCCATTTCCCTGTTCGCAAAGGCATGTTGCAGCGTGTGGTCGGACAGGTAAAAGCCGTTGATGGAGTGTCGCTGAATATTCCGCAGGGACGCACCTTGGCGCTGGTGGGTGAGTCCGGTTGCGGCAAGACTACACTGGGCAAGGCGCTGTTGCAGTTGACCCCCCCCGTTGCGGGTAGCGTGAAATTCGCCGGGAGAGAATTGATCGGATCGGATAGCCGTGAACAGCGTGCCTCGATGCAGATGGTATTCCAGGATCCGTATGCTTCGCTGAACCCGAAAATGCGTGTTGCCGAAATTCTCGAGGAAGGCATGACCGCGCTGAACATCGGGAACAACAGTGCGGCACGTCAGGCACACATCGATACTTTGCTCGATCAGGTCGGCCTGGCGCGAGATTCAAAGTGGCGTTATCCGCATGAATTTTCAGGCGGTCAAAGGCAGCGTATCGCCATCGCGCGCGCGCTTGCGGTTTCGCCGCAGTTGTTGATCTGCGATGAACCGACCAGCGCGCTGGATGTTTCGGTGCAGGCGCAAATTCTGAACTTGTTGAAGTCTTTGCAACAAAAATTTGAACTTAGCTATTTGTTCATCACTCACAATCTTGCCGTGGTTGAGTATCTCGCCGATGAAGTGTGCGTAATGTACCTCGGACGTATCGTGGAACGCGGCACCTCGGCGGAAGTGTTACGCGCACCCATGCACCCTTATACCCAGGCGTTGTTGTCCGCCATACCACGCATTGACGGTGAAAAAAGGGAGCGCATCAGGTTGTCGGGAGACTTGCCGTCACCAGCGAATCCGCCGCGGGGTTGCCATTTCGCACCTCGCTGTGTGCATGCTATGGAACAATGCCGCATGAGTTATCCGCCGGTGACAAGTCACTCGCCGACACACAGCGTACATTGCTATTTGTATGGCGATAACCCGGGTTGACGGAAGGGTTGTTTAGGTTTACAAAGGTATCAGGTTCTCCGGTGTTTAGTCGGGGGTTCAAGCGGTGATTGATCGCGTTTTTAATTCTAAAGGAGTGGGTTATGAGCACCAAATCAGCAGGAGCAGTAAACGATTCCGGCAAAGAAAAGCTTGTTCAGGATTTTCGTGTAGTAGTGGCTGATGCCGAAGAGTTGTTGCGTGCAACAGCCGGGCAGGCCGGAGAAAAGGTGGCTGTGGCACGTGAGCGTATTCAGGAGAATTTGAATGTAGCCAAGGTGCGTCTCAATGAGGCCGAATTGGCAATGATTGAGAAAACCAGGTATGCCGCCAAGGCAACGGACGAGTACGTGCACGATAATCCATGGACGGCCATCGGTGTTGCCGCCAGTGTGGGGGTTATTGTCGGTATGCTGATTGGCCGCGGCCGTTAATTCATGGCTGAGCAGAATGCCGGGTTGATGGATTCGGTCAAACGATTGGCTTCGACGCTGATTGCCATCGTTTCGACGCGTCTGGAACTGCTCGCCAATGAGCTGCAGGAGGAACGTCTGCGTCTGATGCAGATATTCTTTTTATCCCTGACCGCATTGTTTTGTTTTGGCATGGGCGTGCTGTTGCTCACGATATTCATCACCGTGTTGTTCTGGGATGGGCACCGGCTCGCTGTGCTGGGCGGACTGTGTATCCTGTTCTTCGTGCTGGGTACGCTGATGGCAATATTGTTGCGCAATAAGGCGCAGTCGAAACCAAAATTATTTTCCGCCAGTCTTGCCGAATTGGCCAGGGACAGGGAACAGATGGAACCGGGAAAATAACCGTGGGCATGAATGAAAAACAGTTTGAGCTGACGCAACGCCGCGGTGAGTTGCTGGCAAGGATCGCCGTGCAGCGTGAGCAGATGACTGAGATCGAAACGGAGTGGAACGCCCCATTGGCATTGGCCGACCAGGGGCTGGTGGCGGTGCGTTTTTTGCGTCGCCACCCTTTGCTGGTAGCCGGCACAATGGTTTCTTTTGTGATTCGCGGGCACAGCGTGACGGGTTTGATGTGGGGAGTGTGGCGGGCGTGGAAAGGTTACCGTGATTTTGTGTCCATTCCGGGCAAGTCTTAGCCGTTAATCAGCCTAGTAGAATCCCTTTGAAGACTCGCTGTCGCTCTGTGCCACGTCACGTGAGCGATCCTTGGACTTTCTGCGCGGGATGTAACGCTGGCTTGCTCCTGTTTCCGCGACAACCAGAGTTTGACCAATCCTGATGATTCTCAGCGGGCTGCGGTTCAATCGTTTCAACTGGGCGATGGTGACATGATAACGGCGCGCCAGGCCACCCAGTGTGTCTCCACGGTGTACTCTGATTCTTGTGGGGTTGTAGGTGGGCGTAAGATGCATGTTGAAGGCTTCGAACTCACTGGAGGATTCTTCCCCGTTCAGTGGTACCAGCAGTGTTTGTCCGGTACTGACATTGCCGTGCCGGGAAAGGCCGTTCACGGATTTCAGATTGGCCACCGACAGACCGAAGCGCGGTGCCAGTTTGTCCAGACGCTCGCCTTTCTTTGGTTTATATGATTGCCAGCTAACCAGGGGTTTGTCATAGTTTTCCAGGTTGGTCCTGAAAGTTGCAATTTTATCGATGGGTAACAAAATATAATCATTGTTATCCCCCAGGATCACCGGGCGGTTGTGTGCGGGATTGAGCGCGGCAAACTCATCTTCCGAGATACCGGCCAACTGGGCTGCCAGTTTTACATCGATGTGCTGGGTGGTGGCAATAGCGGCAAAATAGGGCTTGTTGGGAATATCCTGCAGCGCCAGCCCGAATTTGGCGGGATCGGCAATAATATGTTTTATGGCCATCAATTTTGGCACGTAATTACGCGTTTCCCTTAACAACCTCAGGTGGGCATAGTCGGTTGGCCGGTGATGTCTGCGATTGTAAGCCTGCGCGCGCAACACTGCGCCTTCGCCGCAATTGTAGGCAGCCAGCGCCAACTGCCAGTCGCCGAACATGGTGTGAAGATTCTGCAGGTAATCGAGTGCGCCATTCGTCGCGCTGATCACATCCCGGCGTCCGTCGTACCACCAGTTTTGTTCCATGCCGAATTTCTTTCCGGTGGACGGCATGAATTGCCATATGCCTGAAGCGCGGCTGCTTGAAAATGCGCCGGGATTAAAGGCGCTTTCGACCATGGGCAAAAGTGCGATTTCGCTGGGCATGCCGCGTCGTTCAACTTCCTCGGTAATGTAATAAAGATACAGGCGGGCGCGATCAGTCATTCGCACAACGTATTCGGGATGGCGGGCATACCACTGCTCATGCCTGGCGACCAGCTTGGAATCGAGTTCGCGCATCGCGAAGCCGTCGCGTATTCGCGTCCACAAATCCGGCGCGAGGGGGGCAGGTGTAGGGATGAGTTCGATTTTGATATCGCGGCCTGATGGTAGCCACTGTGGAGCGGCTTCCACGGTTGCGGGGCTGTTAAGTGCAATGGTTTCTTCTGCGTAGGCAGATGCAGAGATTGCTGTTGCAAAAATGCAGAGCACCACAGAAAAAATCAATCGAATCAATAGCACGTGTATCCTTCCTGAAGTAATTCCCGATGTGATGTTAGTCTAACATCTGTATACAGGTCAATCTAAAATAGCAGTGAGATGACAAAAGGCAGGGGATAAGGGATGGAAGGTCAAAAAATGAGAGGGGAGAGGTCATTGTTGGCGGCTACAGGGAATGCATCGCCGCGCTTTCCCTGCGAATCAGTATTTTGCGTGGAACCACCGAAGATGTCGATCCCGCGCACAGCATGAGGGACGGTGGAATGACTACCTTCGGTGCAAATAAAGCCTGAGGGCGGGCTGAATATCCCTTGCCGGATATTTGAGGCTGGCTACGCCTTTATTTTATGACGTTTTTGAGCTGTTCCAATATTGCCGAATTTTGGTTTCGGCCACCGCTACGCGGTTTCACATCGGCTATGCCAATATGAGCCTGCACCGAAACCAGGCTGTTGCATGAAATTATTCGTCTGACTGTGCGGAAATTAGCGCACCGCATTTTTCAACTGGTCCAGTATGGCCGGGTTTTCCAGTGTCGACACATCCTGACT
>JBBRFZ010000119.1:0-7750 GCA_038241165.1 Burkholderiales bacterium
TCAATCCCGTTGAACACGATCCGATCAACGATCACGCCGGACTCGCTTCTGAATTCGATCTCTGCATCCCCGACGGATCCGTCGAAAATCTTCCGCCCGGCTACACCGATGCGGAGACCAGGCAGGGGTTTGTCAAAATCGGCGTCGGCGTGTTGCGCAAACAAGCGCGCCAGTATTCGCTGTTCCAAAACTGCGAGGTGATCGAGCTTGCAAAAACGACCGTCGCGTGGTCGGCGCAGGGTGCCACCTTCGTACAGAAATGCCTCGGAACAAATGGTTACGCCTACGAACTGGAGGCGAGACTGGCGATCGGAACCAACAGCGTGTCCGTGTTGTGGACGCTCCGCAACACGGGCGACAAAATGTTCACGACACGGAACTACGTACATAATTTTTTCCGATTCGAAGACCAGGATGTCGGCCCCGGCTACATGCTCTCCTTCCCCTACGACTTCGCCGCCACCGGACTTTTACAAGAACAAACGCAAGACAGCAGATCCATTCTTTTCAATGAACGAATTCCCAAGTGGATTAACGCCGTCGTCCCTTATCCGGCAGACTTCAGCGGCCCGAACACCTGCGAACTGATATCAACGCTCAGCGGCATGCGGGTTGTTTGCACGACCTCGCTTCCGGGTCTGCGAACCGACATCCATGCACGCCCCGCCTACGTCTCGCCGGAGCAGTTCATCATCCTCGCGCTTGCCCCGGGCGAAAGCCGTGAATGGATGCGCACGTATTCATTCTCGCACCAGCTTCCCATGTCGCCCGGGGATGCCGGCTACCCCTGAAATTCTCACAGGTGCCCTCGGCGGGTTTCGGGATGACCTTGACCCTCGCCTCGATGAAAAACGGATTGTCCCCGCCCCCATGTCCATCCTGAATGTTCAAAAAACACGCACTCGGTCAGCGACCGAGCGCGATGTTGGCGCCTGGGGAAATGAAAGCACGGCAGGATTTTCCTTGCCCCCATTGTAATCTCGAACTTTTGTTCAAGATTACAATGGGGTGGTTGCGCGGGGCCGGGTGGCGACGCCGCCGCCGCGGTCGGCACGGGTGCGCCTTTCAGTCCTCCGCGCCGTTTCTCCACTTGAAGAAGCCGATGGCATCAAGCGACTTGCGTAGCGCCTCCATATCGGCGGGCGTGTACTGCGGCAATGGCACACGACAGGGGCCGACGGCCACGCCGCAGAGATTCAGGATGGCCTTGCCGCAGGCGACTCCGTTGCAGGAATTCTGAAGAACGCGCACGAGTTGGTGCGAACGCGCCTGCCATTTCCGCGCTTCCTTCAAATCGCCTTTCGCAAAAGCTTCCATGATCCTCAGATAGACAGGTGCCATATAGTTGTACGTGCTCCCGACTGCACCGGTCGCGCCCACAGCCAAGCCCGAGAGCAGCATCTCGTCGCGGCCGAAAAGCACATCGAAACGCCCGCCTTCGGCTTCGACGGCCATCTGGTAGTCCATCAGATCCTCGGCGGTGAACTTCGCGCCCGCAAAGGAGGGAATCCGCCCCGCCAGCGGAAACAGGTCCGCCATTCGAACCGAGACGCCCGTCATCGACGGGATGTGATAGTAGTAGAACGGCATCTCGGGTGCAGCCTCCGCCACCGCCGCGCACCAGTCCGCCACCGCGCTCGCGGGCGGTTTGAAGAATGAAGGTGGCATGGCGCCGATTGCCACCGCACCGATTTCCACCGCATGCGCCGCGAGCTCACGGCTGACCGGAAGCGCATTGTCGCCCACATGCACGATGAGCTTCAAGTCCGGCCCGCAGACCTTTGACCACGCCTCCGCGAGCGCAACCCGCTCCTGGGGCGAAAGCGAGAGACTCTCACCTGTCGTGCCGTTCACAAATACGCCGGCGACTCCTGTACGCCGGAGAGAGGCGGCATAGTCGGGTACGACGTCAACATTAATCGAACCATCTTCATGCATCGGGGCACAAGGTGCCGCAATGAGTCCATCGAGTTTACTTTTCATTTTCTATTTCCTTCATAATGATCCGTGCCGTCATCTGATGCATTTCGGCGTCTGGGTGATTAATTCCATTGCACAGCTGAAACGTGGTGTCCCTGCCCGATAATTCGAGCTCAGTCCAGGCAGAATAGATATCCGCCACTGCCACCGCCTGATCCGAGGCGACTCGACGAATTGCCTCTGCATATGCAGCCACGACGCCGTCAACCTGAGTCTTTACAAAATTCCCGATGATGGGCTTCCAGCGTGCGGCAACGCCGTCGTTGTCATGTGTCGCCATCCTGTTCGGTGTGAGCATGAGAATAGCCGCATCTGTTTCCGTTTTGATTCGGGAGATCATTGACGCAAGCGCAACCCTAAATGCATCCACCCCAGCCAACCCGCCCCCGCAGGCGTCGTTCAGACCGTAGCCGATGATCACGAGATCAGGCTGATGCGGGATCACATCGCGCTCGAGCCTTGTCAGCCCTCCGGGAGCCGACTCACCCCCAAAACCGGCGTTGATGAAGCTGAACGTCGTCCCGGGATACCGCTGCTCCAGCAGACGCTTGAGCTGGTTGTGGTAGACGGCATCAAAGTCCATCCGCCCTTCCTCCATGCACCCCTGCGTGACGCTGTCACCCAGCGCCACAATCAGCACGGGGGCAGTAGAACCGTCTTTCGCCTTCTCCTGAATCCGGGCGTGAAATCTTTTGAACCGTGCCATGTTACACCTTACTTCCACGCTTGTCTATCCGTGTGCAGACAGCTTTGAAATTTTGGGGTAGCACGCACTGGCAGGATGCCGGATGTGTCACGGTCCCCACATAGCCACGTCCCGCACGATGCCATTCAACCTTGATGATGCCATGCGGCGTGGCAACGTCGCCACAAGCCGATGCCAACTCGCTTTCGACCGGGTTGACGCAAAATGTCGAATAGCCGGACGCAACCGGCCGGACGCCCAGCACGTAAGCGCCGTAGAGATACGCGGGTATCGCCGACCACCCATGGCAGAGACTGCCGGCAGCGTCGAAATCCTCTGCACCCAGGCGTGTCTCCCAGAAGCTCGTCGCCCCCTTGCGCAGCATCGCATACCACTCGGCGTTGATCGAGTCGACGGCGGCCCGCTGCGTGTCCGCTCCGGCACCCAGCAGGACTTCGTACTTGTACAGCGACTGGCTCAGCGTCGTTTCGACCCAGTCGGATTTCGTCACCAGTTTGGCACATAGCGCGGACTTCGCTTTTGCGTTGCGGACGGTTCCGCTCAGGATCGCCATCGCCTGCACCAGTTCGCAGAAGTGTTCACTCGCACGGTCGCCGACGTAAGTCCGGTAAGCCGCAGCCGTATCGTCCCAGAACATCCGATGCATCTTTTCCCGCATCGTATCCGCCAAAGCGCGCCACCGGCTTGCCTCGTCCGCCGCGCCGCAGGCATCCGCCAGTTCGGCACCTGATTTCAGGGCCATGCAAAGCAGCATGTTCAACACCGCATCATAGCGCACCTCCCCTGCCTGCATGCGTTCAGCGCCTTCCAGCCCGTCGGCCCAGTCGTAGAACTGCCAGTAGCGCGATCCGCTCGGACACGGCAGCAGCCCCTCCCGCATCTCGTGCCCACGGGCGGAAAGGATTGTTTTGACGACCGGCATCATCCGTTTGACGAAAGCGCGATCCGCGCGGTAGAGCCAGTGGTCCCCGACGGCAAGAACCCAAGCCATCGTAAAAGAGGGAATGGTGATATCGATCGATGCGGGCATGCACATCTCGAGCCAGCCGTCGCTCTGGAGTCCTTTGCCGAGCAGCTCGAACGAAGCCACCGGAAATTTATCAACGCCGAATGCGTAGTAGCCGGCCAGTGCCTGATTGCGGGCATCGTTGGCATAGAGCGCCTGCTCGCGCCACGGACAATCCTCGTAGTGCTCATGCATGCAGAGGCGTAACGTTCGCACAGACGTCCTGAAAATATCGTCCATGCGCCGATCGGATGCCGAGAAGGAGCCCGTCTCGTCGATCGGATACATCACGGGTAGGAGTCCGGCGTAATGGAGTTTGAATCCGCTGCGAACTCCGCGTACATTCAGTTGAAGGTAGCGCCCCGCCATGCGTTTGTACCCATGGGTGAACGTCTGGCGCCCCTGGCGGCAAACATACCGGCTGGCGAAATTCCGGTTGCCGACAAACGCGCGCACGCGCAGATCGCTCAGATGCTCGCCATGCCCGATGTCGATGACGACCCCCTCGTCCGTCTCGAGATCAAAGTCGGCGAAGCCGACCTCCTCCCGGCCCAGATCGATGATGACGTAAAATCCGTCAGCACGTCCAGCGTCATCCGCAAGCTTCAATCCCGGTTCCGAGGGAAGTTCCGGCGAGGCCCCGGCACCGAAGAGCGCCGCCAGCGTCTCCGCCGACATGCTGTCGTGTTGCATCCCTTTCGACGGACTTGCGGCATCATCGAGCGAAGGCCCGAGAAGCCCCTGCGCGACGACGGTGACGGTCAAGCGGCCGCCGACCTCGACCTTCGGAATCGGACGCGGCTTGAGCTGAATGGCTTCAGCATGTTGGAAAAGATCGTCCTTGCAGACCCGATTCCATTTTCCGGATGCCCGGGACGCATCGTACTCAAATGAAAATCCGAGCTGGCCCGTGATTCGCGGAATGTCTCCGGATCGGTAGTTGTCGTTTGTGCGCCAATACGTGCCGGTTCCGCTGCACGCCGAAATGCCCTTGCCTTGCACGGCAAAGATCAGTCCCGGATCTCCGGGAAGATGCTGGAAGGAATCGGCTCCCTGCACATGAAGTCCGATCACCACCTCATTGCGCCCCGCCTGCAACGCAGGGCCCACCGGGATGCTGTCGTAATGGCGCAGAGGCGGAACATCGGGGAATCGGCCTGTATCGACAAATTCACCGTTTACAAGAACCGTATAGACGGTATCGGCGGCGATGTGCAACCGGGTCTGCAGGTCGGGCTTGCCCGTGCAGTCAAAACGGTGGCGGAACTCGACATACTGATTCACAGCCCGTCCGAGAAAGAGGGGCCAGATCCAGTTCGCGGTTTCGAATAAGGGTGTGGATGATTTTCGAGTCATAAATCAGGCAATCAAAGTTGTCCGGATAAAATCGGATGTGGCAACCGGATCTCGTCGGCGTAGCAGCTCCTCGACCTTGTCCAGTCCGACTTTGTCAAGGAGCCCATGCATCTTCTGGATGAACAGCACGCTACTGCGAATCGCACCATAGCCATCTTCCCGGTAGGGGTATTGATCCATGCTGAACCAGCCCGAGTATCCCGTTTTCTCCATCCAATAGAGCATTTCAAAGTATTCGGGCAAATGTATGGAGCCGACGATCATATCGTCGTCCCACGAGCCATAGTTGTCGTTGAAGTGCATGTGAAAGAGCTTGTCGCCGAAAAGCTTCAGGAGCGCCACCGACTCCCCGACGTTCTCGTAAGCGAGAAACGCGTGTCCCGTATCAATGCAGACGCCGACATTGTCCATCCCCAGATGATTGGCGACGAGAAGCGAATCGGCGGTACGGGCGAGATACGAATGCGTACGCGGTTCTTTCATCTTGAATTCCAGCGCGATGCGCACACCTCGCGTTTTCGCATACGCTGCGCACTCAGCGATCGTGTCCAGCATCCAGCCGCGCTCTTCGAGGAAATCGGCCGCCAGAGGATAGTCGTACCCATCCTGTCCCGGCCAGAGGTTGATGAGCGTGCCGTCGAGTTCGACGACGATGTCTGTCATTTGATTGACCGCCTCGACCGCCTGGCGCCGGATCGATGCATCAGCCGAGGCGAGAGCTCCCTTGCCCCAACGCTTCTGTCCGAAGAGGTCGGGGATGATCGATGCGCACTCGAGCTTGTGTTCCCGCAGCGACGTCTTCATCTGCTCGACGCTTTTGTCGTCGATATCCCAGGTGCCGACCAGTTCGATGCCCGTCACCCCCTCGATCTGAGCGGCCTGTTCGATCATCCGGCGCTTGTCGAGGGGTTCTTTATAGCCGGAAGAGAGAAATCGATCACATGTATTCCCGAGATTACCGAGAATAACAGAATATTTACGTGTTTTCATTTTAGACCTTTTCTTTCCCTGTTTGTCGTACAGAGCGATTATGCCCTGCTTTTCTCAACGCCCGCATCCAATGTCTTGCGCATTTCCGACACGGTGGAGAAGCCGTCATAATATTCAAACGTGTGCGCCTCGTGCAGACAGATTCCGTCCGCGCCCGTTTCGAGGATCGTCTGGCTTCGCATGCGCATCGCCTCTTCAAGGTTCGACGCCGAGGCACCCTGATGATGCTGCGCATAGGCGGAAAGCCAGCTCGAGAAAAAGAGCAGGTCAGCCCGCCCGCCCACGTAGGCCACATATTCCGGCGTCAGCACGTCTGCAACCTGGCGGCCCTCGGGCAGGTCGAATGCTTTCGGCTCCCACGTGGGAACGCGATCCCACGGCCACTCATAATCGCCAAGCACAAGCGCATCGGCTATGCCTTCGTCCACCCAGCGCTTCCATTGCGTTTCAAGGCGGTATTTCACGTGCGTCGACATATAGGGTGATGCCAATTCCGTGTATTTCCCGAATTGAGTGCCGACGGTTAGCCGCATCCCCCCCGGACGCAGACGCGCCTTCGCCCTGCGCAAAAATTCTGTAAAGAAATCCCCCTTGATCCGATGCCAGATCGCAAGGTCTTCCGGCGTGGTGGCATCCATGAGTTCACGCCCCGTCTCACGCTGGTAAGCCTCTGCAACCTCGGGCTCAAAGCCGAAGAAATCGTCTGGCTCGGGGAACTCCAAATGTCGCGAATGGCATGAGGTCGCAAAATAGAATCCATCCGGCTTGTAGGCGGCCAGCTCGTCGAGAACGGCCATCCGTTCTTCGACCGCCGCCGCATTCGCATAGCTGCGAAGCCCGGGCCAGCGAGAGACCCCATCGCGACCCAGCACCTGGCATTCGGGATGCTCGATGAGAAAACGACCGTTTTGTTCGTCGAATACGTCGAGCCAGATCGAAAATGCGATCCCCATCTCTCGGCAGGCATCGCGGGCCTCTGCAATCGGATCCATCCGTGCGAGTGTGCGATCAAGGGGACTCTCCGCCCGGAAGCGTTCGCTCAACAGAGGCTTCTTGTCCTTCCCACCCGGTGTGCGAGAGAGCAATAAGGAGCGATCCGCGGCATCAAGCCATGGGCCCGTCGAATGATATCTCGAAGGATACCCCGCGACGCCCAGGCCCGCCGCCCGCCAGAAGATCTCGTCCACGCCGACATCCCGGCAGCGCCGGACCAGCTCCCGGACATCCACCGGCCCCATCGAATCTCCGTGCAAGCCGATCTCATCGAAAAAATCGACATTCATCACCAGCTTCTTACTTTTCATGCGCACTTTAACTCTCTCTTTTTAACTCTCTTTTCATGTTGAGTGTAACAGTGTTTTCATCTACCTGTCGAGGATCGTGTTGGCAAGTCCTAATAATGTTAACACCGTTGACATTTCATCTTTTATCATATCTGCGGGAACGGGTCAAGCTTTCAACAATTGCCAAGGATGGCGGGCAGGGCATCCGTCAGATTATCACACGTGCGCCACAACAGAGGCGTGGTGCCACTTGAGACGATATTGCCCCCCGCGACGCCAACCGCAGCAAACCCTGCCAACCGAATCGAAATGACGCCAGCACCCGAGTCCTCGATGCCCACAACGCGATGCCGCGCCGAAGGCAAAATACCCAAACCTACGCGCAACGTTTCTGCATAGAGCCATGGATGGGGCTTCGGTTCTAACTCC
>JBBRFZ010000120.1:0-7747 GCA_038241165.1 Burkholderiales bacterium
AAGTGGGATCACCACTTCAAACGACCGCAGATATTATGTCCAGCATTCGGCAGTGTCAGTTGCCGCCAACCCGCTTATTGCTTACCTTTTAATGCAAACCACTCCAGTCACTCCACATAATCAACTACTACACATAATCGGCCTTATGTGGAGCTACACATAAGGCCGAAGAGCAGACTTCAATTAAAGAAGTCTGATTCGGGTTTGTCTTAGGCAACCCTGCAATATATCTACTCCTGCATCAACTGCAGGATCTGCTTTTCCACTTCAGGGTGATCAAACTCACGCCCGCCGATTGCACGAAAACGTACATTGCCTTTTTTGTCGATGATGTACGTGGTGGGTAAGCCCTGCACCCCGTAGGCGCGAGACACGCTACTGTCCTTGTCAAATAAAATGGGGAATGTCAGGTCAACGCCAAGGTCGCCGGTGAAAGTGAATACCTGGTCACCGCTTTCCATCTGGTTGAGTGCCAGTACGACGAAATCCTTGCCCTTGAAATATTGGTGCAGGCGTTCGATCGAAGGCATTTCCCTTCGGCAGGGCGGACACCATGTGGCCCAGAAATTGAGCAGTACTACTTTGCCGCGATAGTCTTTCAGGCTGAATTTTTTTCCATCCATGTCTTTCAGCGTAAAGCCCGGCGCAGGTACGGTTTTTGACAGTGCTGTCAATTGGTAGCCCAGCTTGGGTTGTTGAGATTCGGCAGCCAGTGCCGAGAACATCAGCAGGCAGCATGAAATGATCGATATGAATTTTAATGGCATGTCAGTTCACTACCTTGTAGTTGGGCTGGTTAAAGGGCAGCGGGTGCGCAGCTCATGTTTTTGATTGTCCCCTGATGCTTTTTCCCGTCAAGTGTCCAAGTGTAAATGAAGTCGAATTTTTCATTTCTGTCTATTTTTATCGTGGTGAATCCCTGCTGCCAGTCCCCGATGCCGAAGTCACCGCTTCCGGGCAGCAAGGTCCATGCAAAGGTGACGCCCGCTTTGCGCCATTCTGCCAGCCACTGGGCCTTGGTTTTGACAGGATAGGATTTGCCGTTTTTATCGACATAACGCCAGTCGGAAACCCGATAGCTCAACCGCTGTTGCGAAGTGTTCTGGATGATACTGCCAAACACACAGTACCCGGCGATGCGCTCGACCTGATCAGGGGGGAGGCCATGTTTGGCGTATACGGCACGAACAAAGTCGGGATTCAGTTGAATCAGCTCTATGCTGAAGCCGTTGTCCCTTGATGTCCATTTCAACAGACCGCTCCCGGCGACTTTCTGGATGGTGACCTCTGCCGCCTGTGCCTGTGTGTACAGCAGGCACAGGCAGATAATTTTCAGCAGCAGGGCGTTTATGTTGTGCGGCATGTTTTATTGTCCATTGAAGGGATCGGTTTCATTTTAGGTCACCTGGCCCTGAAGTTATATTGGGGTGCCGAGCCCCATAGCCAATTGGAAGGCAATTTTGCCCGCAAGATACGATCAAAGTCGATTGCCAAAACGGTGTGATCAAGTTCGAGAATCTACTTCATGTGCGTCTTCAACGCTATTCCATTTTCATCAAAGAGGGATATCTGTTCAGGCGACAGGCCCAGGTCGATCTTCGTGCCGGCTCTGAGATTTGGGGCCCCGGGATTGATCGCCCCGCCCAGACGCGCCACCATGCAGGGTCGTGCGGGCTGGTCACGGCTTGTGCCGAAACTGTCCGTATCCACGGCGACTGCGCCACTGCGGAAATAGACCAGTGATTCATGTCCCAGTGCTTCTATGCTTTCGATCTCGGCGGGTATCCGTATCCCGGATGCCGCGGCTTCGCGAAGTGTCGCTACATTGCAAAATGCCTCGGGGCGCAGGCCCGCATAGAGCCGTTTGCCGATGTGATCGCGCAAATCGATGCCGGCTACCAGTCCATTCCTGAGCGGGATCAACTGCTCTCCCCACAGAATTGCGCAGTTGTTTTCGTCCAGCGCCTGCAATTCCATTTCAAAGACATTCATGCCGGGATTGCCGATGAATCCGGCCACGAAGATATTGGCCGGCTGGCGGTACAGGGTTTGCGGCTCGGCCACCTGCTGCAAATGCCCGCGGCTGATCACCGCCACGCGATCCCCCAGCGTCATGGCTTCGACCTGATCGTGGGTGACATAGAGTGTGGTGGTCTTGATGCGCCGTTGCAGTGAGGCGATCACGGTGCGGATCTGCACGCGCAATTTGGCATCGAGGTTGGATAGCGGCTCATCCATCAGGAACACCGAGGGTTCGCGCACGATCGCGCGCCCCATCGCGACCCGTTGCCGCTGACCGCCCGACAGCTGTCCGGGTTTGCGTTCCAGCAATTCTTCCAGGCCCAGCAATCGTGCGGTGCGTTCGATCTGTTTTTGCATATCTGCCCCGGAGAGCTTCATCATCCTGAGCGGGAATTCGAGATTGCGCCGCACGGTCATGTGGGGATAAAGCGCATAGTTCTGGAACACCATCGCGACATTGCGCTGCTGAGGTGTTTGCTCGTTCACCAGCTTGTCGCCGATATGAATTCCACCTTCGGTCGCCGTTTCCAATCCAGCCAGGATGCGCAGCAGCGTGGACTTGCCGCAGCCGGAGGGACCGACCAGCACGACGAACTCGCCGTCGTCGATGTCGAGATTGAAAGCGCTGACCGCACGGGTGCCGTCATCGAATATTTTGCCGATATTCCTGAAGCTGACTTTGCTCATTATCCCTTCACTCCGGTTGATGCCACGCCGCGCACGAACCAGCGCTGGAACAGAAAAAATAATATCAGGATCGGTGCCACCATCATCACGCCAAAGGCGAAGATGTCGCCCCACTGCAACGGGGGCATCGTGTAGAAAGCAGCTATCCCGAGCGGCAGCGGTCGCACCGCTTCGCCGCTGGTCACCATCAGCGGCCACAGGAACGCGCCCCACTGGGTGAGGAAAGTGAGTATGGCCACCGTCGCGAAGACGGGTTTGGCGTTGGGGACGATGATGGCGACAAAGGTTCTGAGTGCCCCGGCGCCGTCGATGCGCGCCGCCTCTTCCAGCTTGCGCGGCAGACCCAGGAAGAAAGTGTAAAAGAGATAGATGGAGAATGCGTTGGCGATGAACGGGACGATCTGCACGATGTAGGTGTCGCGCCAGCCGAACAGCGTCACCTGATAGAACAGCGGCACCGCGATGGCCTCGATCGGCACGATCATGACCATCAACACCAGCGCAAATATCCGGTCGCGTCCGCGCCACTGCATGCGGGCAAAGGCGTAACCGGCCAGCGAATTGACCGCGAGCCCGACAGCAACGATGCATATGTTGATCAACAACGAGTTGAACAGGTAGCGGCCAAAGTCGACCCGCGCAAACACGTCGCGATAATTTTGCAGCGAGATGGTATCCGGGAAAAACGCCTTGAGGCTGCCGGCTTCGACCAGTACCTGCGCATCGGGTTTGAGGCTGCCGATTACCATCAACAGTATTGGCGCGATGAAACCCAGCGCCAGCAACAGCAGGCCCGTATGGATCGATGCGTTGATCAGCCGTTGTCTCATTTCACTTCGCGCTTCTGTCTCAGCAGGCGGCGTTGCAGTACCGTGATCAACAGCACGATCACGAACAGCACGACGGTGATCGCCGCACCCCTGGCCACCTGCTGGCGGGCGAATGCGGACTGGACCGCTTCATACATCGCGGTCGTGGTGGCGTAGTGCGGACCGCCCCGGGTCATGATCTGCACCTGGTCGAACAGCCGGAACGAGAGGATGGTGGTGACCAGCACGACAAAGACCAGCGTGTTGCGCAACTGCGGCAGGGTGACATGGCGGAACTGGTTCCATTGTGTAGCGCCGTCGATCTTCGCCGCTTCATACAATTCGCGCGGGATGGACTGCAAGCCGGCAAGGATGATCACCATCTGGAAACCCATGCCTTGCCACATGGAAGTGAGCATGATGGTCGGCAGCGCGAGCTGTTGATCGTGCAGAAAATCTTTCGGCACCCATGCACCGAAGCTCAATGTTTCGAGCACGGCGTTCATCATGCCGCCGGGTCCGGGGGCAAAGATCAGCACCCACACCACGGCCACCAGCGACAACGGGAATACCACAGGCATGAAGAACAGCGTGCGAAACCAGGCCATGCCCGCCAAGCGGCGATTCAGCAGCAGCGCCAGCAGCAGCGCCAGCGCGGTTTGCAGCGGCACCACCACGATGGCAAAGGTGGTGTTGTTGAGCAGTGCATGGAGGAAGGCTTCGTCGTGAAAGATGCGGCGAAACTGTTCCAGCCCGACATACTCCAGCGGCAACGGGGAACCCAGACGCAGGTTGGTGAACGATAGCGCGATGGCCAGAACAAACGGCAGCGTGACGAACAACAGCAAGCCGACCAGCGCGGGCGCGGCAAACAGCCAGGCGGGGTGAGGCACTAAGCTGTTCTTGCCTGGCCTCATCGATATCCCTTGTTGTCGGCGATGTCCTGGTCGATGTCTGCAACCGCTTTATCCAGCGCCTTCTGCACATCGCCGTTGTTGCGGATATCCATGAATGCCGCCTGAAAGGCAGAGGTGATCACCGGGTAAGCGGGCGTCTGCGGCCGCGGTACCGCATAACCGCCGGTGAGCTGATCAACGAACAGACGCAAGGGCCCGTCGGCACGATACAACTTGGACCTGGTGATCGCGCTGCGGGTGGCGGGCACTGCGCCATTTGCATCGGCCATCGCCAGCACTTCGTCAGTCTGCAACAAAAATTTCAGGAAAGATGCTGCAGCTTCTATGTGTTTTCCCCTGGAGCTTATACCCCACACCCAGGAACCCCGGCCGGTGCGGCTTCCATGACCAAGATTCGGCAGCGGCAACACGACCAGGTCGTCTCCGGCTGCCGCCGCATAACGCGGATACTCCCAATGCCCGGCCCATGACAGCGCCACCCGGCCGGAGGTGAAAGCGCCGTCGTCCAGATTAGGATCGACGTAACCGCCCTGTATCCACGACTGAAGTTGCTTCATCGCGTACACCGCCGCCGGACCATTGAGCACGCCCGCGGCTGATTGGTAATTGTGACGGTCTATCAGGTCGCCTCCGGCCGATTGAATCAGCGGCGAGAATGCGTAGGTGTACCATTCCCCGGCGTAGTTGAGTTTGAGATCCAGCACTGCGCCGTCATCATCGGTCTTTGCCAACGCTTTCAGTGCCGCCTTGAATTCCTTCGCAGTCCATGCGTCGGCCGGGCCGTTGGGAATGCGTACACCGGCCCGCTGCAATCGACTGCGCCGCGCATAAAGTCCCAGACCGGAATCGAACGTTCCGACGCCATACAGGTGTTCGCGATAGCTGCCCTGCTTGATGATAGAGGGAAGCAGATCGGCTTTCAGCTCGTCGGGTAGCAGCTTGTCCAGAGGCTGCAGATGTCCCTGCCAGACATAGTTGTAGAGATAGGGGCCATCGAATTCGAGAATGTCGGGCAAATCGCCCGCAATGGCCGCAGCCTGTACCTGGGCGTTGTAGGAGCGTTCCGGAATCAGGGTCAGCCTGACCTGGACAGCGGGATCAAGTTTATTGAAGCGTGCCACCTGATCCCGGATGGTTTTGCGTTCGCCCTACTGCCCGGTGTGGAACCAGGCATCGATCTGTGTCACACCGCCTGCGTGCTGCTGCGGTTTGTTGTCACATGCAGCAACACCGAAGGCGATCATTCCTCATATCAGTATTCGTAACATAAGCAATATCCCGGCAGGAACTCATTATTCAGTATTAATGATACCGATGTAAGCGCAATCAACAAGATGAGGCTTTGTTAGCTTCAATCATGTACCGCTTCGAAGGATGCTGCCAAGAGAAAGCCCGACGGTGCCGGGCTTAATGTTAGAAAAGTATTTCGACGTAGACCACTTTAGTTCACAAAAGAACAGGGGCGGTTTTCCGCCCCCGCATATGCTTAACTATCCGGCTGTACGGAATTTTCCTTGCGCTCCGGATGTGTCAACGCGTCCATGCCGGGAACACATGAAGTCTCTTCGCCGTTTCTCCCCCGATACAACGGATCGGCTTTCGGGCCGATCATGCCCGCCTTGCGACGTGCGAAATACTCATCCTTGCACACCTGCGGACACTGTGTGGCCTCCCGCCAGCAGGCGTCAAACACCTGATTCATATTCTCTTTGTTTAGCCCGTGAGATTCCCAGCATTCACCTGTTTCATGTGAACATGCGCGCTGCACCTTGATTGGCACCGGTTCGGTCAACGCGCTGACTGTTCCACCGACCAGGCCGTGAAGCATTTCGCCGGGTGACATTCTTTGTGGTGGCTCCGCTTGTGCGGGGTTATGCATGTAAAGCGCAATCAGCACACACGGCAGCAACAGCTTGATCGGCCACTTCCGTCCGGATTCAGGCAGTTTTATTTGTTGCATCATTCACTCCTGCGAGGCTGATTTTGCCCCACAGCGATAATTCTTCCGGCGACTTGATTATCGGCCAAAGAGGGCTCCCATGCCGCCACCCAACTGCTGGGGTTCTGCAGGCAGAACGAATGTCGAAGCCTGGATACGGTCGTGATTGATCGACTGTAGACGGACACGATCGTCCAAACGCAGCATTGCCATGTTTTTGACAGGCGCATTCTGCTGCATCATATTTTGGGAATCGGCCGGCATCGCTGCGGACATACTTTTGCCGATCTCCACTACACCCAATGCGGCAGCCTGTAAATCCTTATCCTGGCCGAGCACGATTTCATGCTGTTTTCCATACTCAGCAAAGCGATACACCTTGCCCTTTATGCCGGCAATTGTTTCAGTTCTTCCGGTATCTTCATATTTGGGCTGAGCATGTTCGGTATGGCGGCTTTTCGCCCCTTTCCCCATCATCGCCATCATCCCGGCTAACTGATCCATATCCTGAACCACTTCCCCGGTAATCATATAAACCTTGTCGCCCAGTTTCATCATGCTTGTCTCATGGTTGGCGACATCAGTCATGTCGACACGGACATGCTGCTTGTCCGCATACCGGATGGTTTGCGTAGCATTGCCTTCAGGCGCGGTCATTTTGTAAACCACCGTCACATCTGCAAATGCAGCCGGTACTCCCAACAGCGTCATACATGCCAGCACCAAAAGTGCATAAATTCCTTTTCCCGTTTTTATTTCGCTTTCTCCTTTTGGGTCAATAATCATTGCATTCTTTTAAACGTTGAGCCTTGCGTTTCGTCGTTCCCACGAACGAAATGTACCGGAGTCGAATTATTTTGACCAGACAAAAAGGCATGCGAATAGCATAGCTTTTGAAATCGGAGTTTCAGTCTTAATCGATTTTTTGCGGAATGAACAACTCGGGACCGACCATCACCCCGTTAAGCGCCACGCTCCAGCCCGGATACGGGCCGGTGGTGCGTCCCGTTTTGTATTAACGAGGCCCGCCATATTACTATGCCAAGTTGTCGTAATGCGCGTGCGTTTCAGTTTCTTGCAGCGCGAATAAACTGCCGCAAAAAAGCCCGGCAGTGCCGGGCTTTTTTGTTGAGCATGCAAGATCGGTTAGTCTGTCAGCCGAACGTTCCCATCGGGCCGGGATAACTGACTTCCTCAAGCTTTCCGGTGTCCACATCGTAGATGAAACCGCGCACAGTGACAGCATCTGCTCCGCTGGTTGGAATCCAGGGATGGTTCAGGATAGAAGACATCCCGCGCCGTACGTCCCACTGAAGACGTTCTGTCTGCTTGTCGTTGCGCGGGCCGTCGAGCGGTTCGAGCGCGCCGCGGAA
>JBBRFZ010000121.1:0-7730 GCA_038241165.1 Burkholderiales bacterium
GGTTTTTCCGCTCGATCAAATACAAGACCGGCTCGCTCTGGCTGCTGTTCTTTTTGGTTCCCTATCTACGCTGGAACGGCAAACAGGCCATACTGTTCGATATTGGCAACCGCCAGTTCCACTTTTTCAATCTGACTGTGCTACCCCAGGATATATGGATGCTGTCGCTGCTGCTGCTGGTGATGGCGATGACCTTGTTTGCGGTAACGTCAGTGGCTTCGCGGATATTTTGCGGCTACTTCTGCTTTCAGACCGTGTGGACCGATGTTTTTACCTGGATAGAGGAAAAGATTGAAGGAAATCCCACACAACGGCGCAAATTGGACAACGCTCCCTGGGGTATAAAAAAAATCCGTCTGAAATTGATCAAGCATTCGATCTGGCTGGTGATCGCGGCATTGACCGGCATCAGTTTCTCGATCTGGTTCGTGGATGCGCATGACTATTGGCACGATTTGCTGACGCTCAATTTGCCGATGGTGGGATGGGTCACATTGATCATGTTCATAGCGGGCACATATGGTCTGGCCGGATTGCTACGTGAACAAACCTGTTTCTGGCTGTGTCCTTATGCAAGGATTCAGGCGGTAATGTCGGATAGCCAGACCATTATGCCAACCTATGATGTCAAACGCGGGGAACCCCGCGGCAAGTTTCTCAAAGGTGCGCAGGCCGGCACGCAAGGGAAAGGTGACTGCATCGATTGCTTTCAGTGTGTACAGGTTTGTCCGACGGGCGTGGATATCCGTCAGGGTCAGCAGTTGGGTTGTATCACCTGCGGGCTTTGCCTGGATGCATGCGACTCCGTCATGGACAAGATCGGGCGCCCGCGTGGATTAATCCGCTACGCCTCGCTCGATGAGATGGAAGGCAAACCGGTTAAAAAACTATACCAGCACCCGCGTACCCTGGTTTACATTAGCATCATTCTCATCGCGTTGAGCGGCATCGCGTACGGGTTGACCCATCTGGGCGCGATGACCCTTCGGGTAATTCCTGCACGTCAGCCATTATTCGTCACCATGAGTGACGGCGCTATCCAGAACCGATATCAATTGAAGATCGTCAACAAGACCAACAGGGATCTGCATGTCGAAGTCACGGCTAAGCAGGGTATACCGGGGCAAATCCTCATTGGTGCCGAACAAGCTCTGCTCACCCATCACGGTCGCGGTACTTCATTTACGATTTTTGTCAGGGCGCCCGGTGCCAACGTCAAACGAGAAGTGACACCAATAGAATTTCATATACGCAGCACCGAAGATCCATCCGTGGAAGCTGAATATACCTCCAAGTTCAACGGCCCAAAACCCTGAATCTGATTCGACAACAAGGAGCAACAAATGATTTCACAAATAAACAAGGACGGTTGGCGCAACCCATGGTTCCTCGGCATGGTGGGTGTAGTCGTCTCGGCAATATTGGTCAATTCTGTGTTTATCTACTTTGCCTTGAACCACCACCGTTCCACGCTGGTGGATTACGAGTACAACACCAAGGATCGCAAGTCCGATTCGGAAACCATGGACAACATACAAGAACAAAATATGCTGGCATGGAAACTGGCAATCAAGCTGCCTAAAACGGCCGTTCTGGCTATCCCGGCTTCCTATGAAATTGATGTCCATGATCGTAACGGCATGCCGGTCAGTGGCGACATGCAAGTGGTAGCCTATCGTGCCTCCGATGCAAGCAAAGACTTCCCGATACAGTTCAAGGAAGTCTCATCCGGCAAATACCAGGGTTACATCAGTTTCCCGCTCAAGGGCTACTGGGAATTACACATCCGCGTTAACCGCGGCACGGATATGTTCAATGCCGAGAGCGGCAAGTTACTGGTCTCGGAAAGATTATCTGCAATACAACCTTAGGCATTGATGGATCGGCCGAACATACTCAGCACCTGTAACTGCTTTCATTGCGGCTTGCCTGCCGGCGCCGGGTCAAGCTACCGTGCACTGTTCGGCGGCATGGAACGCATCTTCTGTTGCCTGGGTTGCCAGGCGGTGTGCACGGCAATTTTCGAGGCCGGCTTGCAGGGCTATTACCAGCGCACGCCTGAAGGCGTATTGCTCGCGCCTCCTCCTGATCCTCCACAGGACATTGATAGTTATGATCTTGACGAGGTACAGCAAGAATACATAACCCGTTCCGGTGAATTGCGCGATATTCACCTGTTGGTGGAAGGCATTCACTGCCCGGCCTGCGTCTGGTTGATCGAAAGGGTGCTGCAGCGCGAACCCGGCGTTCGGCTGGCCAATGTCAATCTGGCCGCCAAGCGCATCCACCTGCGCTGGGACAATAATCTCAACCGGCTTTCCAGTCTGATCCGCGCTCTCGCCAGAATCGGATATTCGGCCGTGCCCTACGATCAGGAAAATGCCGAAGGCGTGATCAAGAAATCCAACCGCAGCATGCTATTCCGGCTGTTCTTCGCCGGCTTTACGATGATGAACATGGTCTGGATCTCCATCGCGCTTTACAGCGGTGCAGACAAGGGCGAGTTCCGGGATTTCTTCCACTGGATGGAGTTCGTGTTGGCCACCCCCACGCTACTCTATTCCGGTTATCCATTTTATCGCGGTGCTATCGGCGGGTTGCGGGTCGGGCGACTCACCATGGATTTACCGATCGCCATTGGCCTGAGCGTGACCTATGTCTATTCGACCTACATCACGGTCTTGGCGCACAATATCGGCGCAGTCTATTTCGATACCGTCACCAATTTGATATTCGTGATCCTGATTGGGCGTTATCTGGAGGGCATGTTCCGCCATCAAGCCCTGTCGTCAAACAAGCGGTTGCTCGAATTGCAGCCCCGCGTGGCTACCGTCGTCAGGAACGGCGTGGAGCAACTTACCTCGACGCGCACGATAAAACCCGGCGACCATGTACTCATCAAGCCTGGCCACAAGGTGCCTGTGGACGGTATCGTGCTTGAAGGCCGCAGCGCGGTTAATGAATCGATGCTGAGCGGAGAATCGGCACCGGTCAACAAAACCGCCGGCGCAAAAGTCACCTCCGGAACAGTCAATACCAATGGCGCTTTACTGGTTGAGGTAAGTTCGACATTGCAGAACACGACCCTGGCAAAAATCATCCGGTTGGTAGAGGAAGCGCAGGCCTCCAAAGCGCCGATACAACGATTGACCGACATCATCGTGCCCTGGTTTGTGCTGGCGACGCTGATTTGTGCCACGCTAACTTTTTTAATCTGGTACCACAACGGTGTCGATATCGCCCTGATGGCGGCGACTGCGGTGCTGATCATCACCTGCCCTTGCGCACTGGGTTTGGCGACTCCCATGTCGGTTGCCGTGGCCTCCGGTTTGGGCGCCAGACACGGCATATTGATCCGTAACGGATTGGTACTGGAAACCATGTCCCGTGTCACCCACTTCGTGTTCGATAAAACCGGCACGTTGACCGAAGGCAAGTTAAGCGTGGCTGTTGTACATGTTGCCACCGGCAACGATATGCAGAAAATAGTATGCTGCGCAGCGGCGGTGGAACGTTACAGCGAACATGGCGCTGCCCGAGCCATCACTACCGAGGCTGAAGCGCGGCAGCTGAATTTTCGCGGTGTCTCTGTACAGGGATTCAGTGCCGCTGCAGGGCTCGGCGTACAGGCCGAGGTGAACGGGCAATCCGTGTTGCTGGGTAGCCTGGAATGGCTGTCCCGCAGCGGCATCAAAGCGGATCCTGAATTGCTGGCGCGATCCATCGAACTGGAAGCTCAGGCGATGAGTTGCGTGCACTGCGCGTTGGACTATGTGCATGTAGCCGTGTTCGCAATGGCGGACCAGTTGCGCGGCGATGCGCAGCAACTGGTAAACGAGTTGCGCACAGCCGGCATCGCCATGACCCTGCTGAGCGGGGACCGCAAGGTGGTGGCCGAAGCCATCGCGGGACAATTGGGTGGCATGGAAGTACTCGCCGAAGTGTTGCCGCAGGACAAGGATCTGGCAATTCAACGCCTGCAACAGCGCGGTGCAGTGGTGGCCATGGTGGGTGACGGCGTCAACGACGCGCCGGCCCTGATACGTGCCGATGTGGGTATTGCACTCGGGTCGGGAACCGATGTGTCGGTGGAAAGTGCCGATATCGTGCTGATGCACAACGAACTGGACAAGGTACGTCTGGCGACCCTGCTGTCACGCCGCACCCTGCGGACCATCAAGCAAAACATCGGGCTTTCATTCGTTTATAACGTTATCATGGTGCCGTTGGCGATGATGGCCAAAGTAGACCCGCTGGTGGCTGCGATCACCATGCCAATTAGTTCATTGGTGGTGATCGGCAATGCTGCACGCATCCGCAACTTGTTCAACAATGAAAAACTGTAGGAGATAACATGAGCGTGATCTACACCCTGATTCCCGGCATGACATTCCTGGGCTTGGTATTTTTTGTCATCATGATCTGGGCCGTCAAACAGGGGCAGTACGAGGACATGGAAGGCAATGCCAACCGCATTCTGCAGGAAGACGATGAAGACATGATGCCTTGATGCATCCCCTGCCGAAGAATCTCCATTCCGATGATATTCAGGATGTTGACTTGAATATCTCTATTTGACTAAATCTCCATTGACCAATAGTGGCTGGAGCAGCTTGTCAAAATCACCGGGCGAAACATATTGCAGCAACGGTTTCTCTTTTCCTCCCAGGGCAATATCCAGTCCGTTCTGGGGATATAGCCAGTGAACCACCCCGCTTTTCCTTTCCCTGATGCGCAGCTCGGGTTGACCAAAACGCTTGATGAATACCGCGTCTTCCAGACGAACCAATGGCATGTAAGTCAGGCTGCTGATCGGCATCATGAAAATTTTGGCAGCGTCCTCCGGTGTCAGGGTAATCTCCTTGCCGTTGCCGGTGACATTCATGCGCAAGCCCCGGTCGAACATGGCTGGCAGTTCCGAATCTGGGGCCTTGATACTGAGTACTATCCTGGCTTTAAGTCCGGCCAGATTGACCTGCTCGAAGAAGACCTCCACAGACAGTTTACCGCTGTGTGATTTGAACAGGATAGGCTTCGCCTCTTCCCTGAAGTGCTGTTCGGCCTCGTCGGTGCTGGTTTGTCCCAACTTAACACCGAATACCTTGATGGTATCCGCAGCCGGATGTCCGATATGCCAGGGCAAGTCAGATTTTTCAACGGGTTTGTCTCCCTGGAAAAATGCCACGCCCATGACGAGCAAGGCGGCAATCGCGATTCCCCAGTAGATGTTTCGTGCCATTTTTTGTACCAGTTTAAATTGATGGGATGAAGCCCATTTTAACTCAAATCATCAGTGCAAATATTTCGCCGGAAAACGAACAGGAGTAGTCTGCAGTCCGCTGATGTGATTCAACGCCATCATATGACGGCGTTTCCGCAAATGGCAAGCCATAACAAAACAGTTACAGAAATCGAGGAGGTCCGTATGTCAAACAAGAGCACAACACACTTGGACTGTTTTTTTCTCCGGAGCAAACCATGAAACTATCGGAACTGAATATTTTCATTGCCTGGTTCCTGATCCCGCAAACGCTTGCGATGGGCTGGGTGGCTGCAGTCGGAAGTTTCATCCTGGAACTGTTTGGCGTAGCTACCGAGGAACAAGGAATTCCTGGTCGCATTGTGGACGCGTTGCTGTTGCTGGTCGTGGTTTTGGTATTACGCCGACTACACGGTGGCCCTCTCCCCATCGTGGGAAATCCGGAGGGAAACGGTTACCGTTTCGGGCACAGGTTGATTTTGACGGGAAATATTCTGGCGGCAAGTCTATTTGTCTTTCAGCTGGTCTGGCACTGGATACCCAACGCTGCGGCAGTGATGGTACTGGCTCAGTTCACATCCGCTTTTGGCTATTGGGTCATGGCACTGTGGATGGTTGGATTTTCGTTCGTATACCAGTCTACGCTGTCAGGCCAATCTCATGCCTGAAAGTAGGTTACACGGACATGATTTGCGTATATTAGAGAATTCTAATATCATCACTCCATTGTTGGTTGTTACACAAATTGCATGACGAACTGGAGAGGCTCTGATGGAATTATTGAGTAAGTCAAACTTGGCCAAGCTTGCAGGCGGGATACTCTTGTGGTGCACCGCAGGCATGGCCTTCGGTGCAGACCTGCAACAGTGCGTGAATATTGCACTCAAGCAGAACCCCGATATTCTGGCCAGCCAGTCTCAATTGGCTCAGGCGGAATCGGCATTGAGCCAGGCTCAGGGTCAGCGCTTGCCCAAACTTACCGCTTCCGTGACCGGCACTCGGACCAATGATGCACTGAATGCCTTCGGCCTCAAGTTGTCTCAACGTAATGCCACTTTCAACGATTTTGGCGCAAATGAGTTCATCGGTCCTGGTTCGCTGTCTGTTGCACCAACAAACTTAAACTATCCCAATCCCGTAACCAATTACAACACACGCCTGGAGTTGCAGATACCGCTCTATAACGGAGGGATGATCTCAGGTTATGTCGATCAGGCGAAGGCCTATATCAAAGCAGCACAACAGGGTAATCAGGCAGCGCGGCAACAGGTCACCTTCCGCGTCATACAAGCCTATCAGGGCGTTCATACCACGCACGCCTACGTCAACGTGGCACAACAGGCAGAAACGGCTGCCGAGGCTTACGTCAAGACCACACAGAATTTGCTCAACGAAGGAATGGTCGTGAGAAGTGATTTGTTGTTCGCCCAGGTAAATCTTGCCGATGTCAGGGTCCATCTGGAAGAAGCACGGCGTAGTGAAGCCGCCGCGATTGATCAATTACATTTGTTGTTAGGCTTGTCTCTGGATGAAAAACTCGATATCGGGCCTGATTTTACGCCGACCGTATTGGACGGGAATGTAGCCAATCTGCAGGATGAGGCAGTCGCGAACAATCCGGGTCTATTGGCAATGCGCAATCAACTGGAAGCGGCGGGTGCCAGCGTGAAAGTGGCGGGCGCCGAGTACTACCCGCATTTCAATGCAATTGTAAGACAAGACTGGAATGCACCGAAATTCCAGCAGGCTGCTTCCTCGTACACCATAGCCGGTGTGCTCTCCTGGAATGTATTCGATATGGGTGTTACCCGCGGTTCCGTGGGGCGTGCGGAAGCATCCCGGTCAGAATTGCAGACCAGGCTCAAACAGGCTGAAGAAGGCGTGCGCTTCCAGGTGGCAGACGCCTGGCGCGGAACGGTCGAGGCAGAATCAAGAGTCAGTGCCAGGACCGCAGCGGTCGCGCAGGCAGAGGAAGCCCAACGACTGGTGGCCAAACGCTATGCGAACGGCGTAACCACCATGGTCGAGGTGCTTGCCGCACAGGCACAACTAGATAAGGCGCGTGCAGATGAAGTGGCTGCGCATTATCAATTGACTATACAACGCTCCGCATTGCGTCTCGCAGTGGGGAAACTCGATAGCGACCAATTGTGATGCATGCAGGATTAAGGAGAGAAATGATGAGGGTGCAAGACATATCAATGCTGACTGTAGCCGCAACACTGTTTATTTCGCTGGCAGGTTGCCAGCCTCACGATCAAACGGTGGCGGGCCAGAACAAAACAGTGAACGCCCAGACATTGACGCTAAGTCTGACTGAAATTCCTGTCGCAGATAGTGCACCGGGTGTGGTCATTTCAGAGCAGCAAGTTCAGGTAGCATCAAGACTGATGGGCTACATCCACGATATTCCGGTGCATGAAGGCGATTCTGTCAAATTGGGCCAATTGCTGTTCTCCATCGATCCTAC
>JBBRFZ010000122.1:0-7723 GCA_038241165.1 Burkholderiales bacterium
GGCGCTACCTTGACATGAATGAGTTCGACCAATGGAAAGCAGCAAGAGGAACACCCGTTGATGGCGCAAATGTCGTCGCCATCAGCGGTTAAAAACGTCAATTTACCGAGGCGAATTTACAGCAAAAAATGGACTTGACCAAGCCGAAAGGCAACTATATATCCATATGGCAATCAGATTATGATCTTTACTGAACAAAAGGAAAAACTTAGTTTCGTACGCAGCGCCGCACTACCGGACGTCGAGCTGTTGATAGCGAGTGACAGTCACACTCATTGGCGCGTTTATCACGAACGGTACACGGTATGCAGCAACGACACGGTTGCGGCAGAAATTCGTTACCGCGGCAAATTGCATCCGGTTGCTGACTATGAATCCCTGTTGTTTGAACCGGGTGAGACGCATACCACTTACAACGTGATCAGGCCGCAGTCTTTTCAGGTGCTCTATTTCACCCCGGAATCGGTCAAAAAATTCAGTGAAGAGTTGGATATACCCGGTGAGCCGCACTTCAAGGACACGCGTGTTGACTGCGAAGAACTCTACTCTGCAACCAAGCGCTTGAAGACTTCCATCATCGAAGCTGCGCCGGCCATAGAACAGGAAACCTATCTTGCCCAGAATCTGGGCTTGCTGCTGTGCAACCATGTGGAAAGCCGTGCTCCCTCCCCCCCTGATATCCAGAAGTATCCACTGGTGCGTGCGCGGGATTTCATTCAGGACAATTTCGCCCGGTCCATTTCGCTGGAGGAGCTCACCGCAATCACCGGATTGAGCCGCTTCTATTTGCTCAAGGCATTTGCGAACCAGTACGGCCTGCCGCCGCACAGATACCAGACCCATGTGCGTATCGAACGCTCGCTGTTTCTGCTACGACAGGGCATGACGCTGGCCCATGCCGCTACCGCGACGGGCTTTACCGACCAGAGCCATTTCTTCCGCCACTTCAAACGGATCATGGGCGTGACGCCGGGGATTTATCAGGGCAAGAAAACGGGTTAACCGCACTCCCCTTTTGCGCCACTGCCTTGTGCGACCCGACGCAACAGCCACCGTATCGCAGCGTAAACCAGCAACACCACAAGCAGGCTGGAAATAAATCCCGTCGCGACATCCGCCGGAAAATGTGCGCCCAGGCTGATCCTGGAAATACCAACCCACAACACAAACAAGACCCCGGCCGTTCGCCAGCCGCGGTTCATGACGGGCCACAGGCTGGCCGTGATCAGCATCGCGAACGATGCATGCCCACTCGGCAGGCTGTAATGGTATTCCGGTGTCCCGATGATGTGCAGGCTTCCCTGCGGCAAGGCCAGCGGCGGGCGCGGGAAATCCAGCAGAGGCTTGAGCACCATCAGCAGCACCCCATCGAGCAGGTATGCGAGACTGAATACGGTCACCACTGACATCCAGCGGTTCACCTGAACCCGGTAATGTGCGGCATCCTGCTCGGGCCGATTCACCCGAACCAACGCCAGCAGGGTTAACAAGGCCAGATAGACCGGGAACAGGTTGTGGTCGCCCAGGATAGTTCCGAGCAGCATCACCTTGTCCAACCAGGCATAGCGAATATCATTGATGACATGAAACAGCCAGATGTTGCCACCGCCCCAGTCGTAGAAAATTGCTTTAATCACAATCAGGCGGTAAGTGCCATTCCCCACATCGCGAGACCGCCTGCGGCAGCCACACCCGCCACGACGAACAGCCATTTTCTGCGCGTCAATACGGTGATGGACGCCAGCGAAATGGCGATCTGTATCAGCGTCATGGCCTGTGCCAGCTTATGGTGCGGATGCATCGTATGCTCGCTTTTCTGATTGGCCTGTTCGGATTCCGCTTCCAGCGCTTCGGCTTTCAGTTTGATTTCCTTCTTGTCGTTCTCGTATTTCTGGATCTGGGTCTTGTAATACTCCCGCTTGTTCGCGGGGGCCAGAACTGCGGCCAGCTCCATCAAGTGTCCCTTGTTGCTTTTGGCCTGATAAAAGTTCCATTGATCGGAAGCCTGGGTCTTCTTCAGTACCGCCTCGTTCTTGTACAGCATGGCCTGATTCTGGGTGTCACCGCCCTGATAGCTGACGACCGCGCCGACCGAAGCCAGAATCGCGGTGAAGATCGCGACCGAACTGGCAAGACTGTCTCCGCTGTGAGCCTGGTGTTCCACCGCATGGTCGTGGGCACCGTGGACATGAAATTCTTCCGACATATTATTTCTCCGAAATTGATATGAAATCGGCGCGCATTCTATACCTTGCCGTTCTGTGCAAGAGGGAATTTTTGGTGTGGAATCCGGCTGCCTACAGGGATGAGGCAACCTTGCTGATATTCAGTGGACAGAAATTATGTCTACAAATTATCTATTGCACACTCAATCACGCTGGATTTGTAGGGACGATCTGCGCTTCTGTAGGAGCGGGCCATGCCCGCGACCCCTATATCCCGTTCGCCCTGAGATTGTCGAAGGGTCGCGGGCAGGGCCCGCTCCTACGGATGTTATGGTATTTTTTGGGCAGGGCCCGGTGACAACTCTGCATCTGCTTCAGCTGATAGCAGATTGCCTAATTTTAGTGCTCCTACATGGGTGCTATTTTCGAAGCAATATGTATAAACTGAAACTTTCGATGTAGTCATATTTACTGATTTATGTGTAAGCTTCCGCTCCCCGATTGTCAGATACCGCGATCCATGATGCCCCGCCCCTTCGCGTATTACAATAGCTGCCCATATTCACAAACCGGAGCTACGCCATGCCGAATCAATCCGACCTGCTGATGTTGCGCGACAAGATGCGCGCGTTCGCCGAAGCGCGCGACTGGGACCAGTTTCATTCGCCGAAGAATCTGAACATGGCGCTGATGGTGGAAGTCGCCGAGCTGATGGAGCATTTTCAGTGGCTGACTGAAGAGCAGTCCGGGAATCTTGATGCAGGGAAGAAAGCGGAAGTGGCCGAAGAGCTGGCCGATATTCTTCTGTATCTGGTCCGCCTTTCGGACAAGCTGGATGTGGATCTGCTCAAAGCCGCACTGCACAAGATAGAGAAGAACGCGGCGAAGTATCCGGCGGAACAGGTGCGCGGAAGCGCGAAGAAATATTCGGAATACTGAACCGCAGCGTGCTAAATGACGTCGCGAGCGACGGCAGAATCACGAATTCGGGTAGTAAGTGATCAACAAGCCAGAGCTTCGCGGATTTACGACACAAGTGCTAAGGAGAAATACTATGGCCACCATGCACAATCCACCTCACCCAGGCGGAACCTTGAGAAAAGATGTTTTGCCTACGCTGAATCTGAGCGTTACCGATGCGGCAAAGTAGCTTGGCGTTACGCGCGCGGCTTTGTCCAGGGTATTAAATGAGCGTGCAGCCATCTCGTCTGAAATGGCCTTGCGCATCGAGCAATGGCTGGGTGTAGAAAATGGCGGATGCGCAGATGTCTGGCTGGCAGAGCAAGCGTCCTTTGACCTGTGGCGAGCCCGCAAGAGTTTCAAAAGGCAGAACGTGCAGAAGGCTGTACTGACAACAGTTTAAATCTTCTCCGCCCCCCATGTGGATCATATGGAAAGCTGGGAAGCTAAGTGATGGAACACAAGGCAACTCCTCTCCAGGTTACCTTGACATAGGTCTACATCAATATTGATTATTAATGGTGTGCCCGAAGCGATAAAACTAATGGAATGGGAAACAACAGTATTTCTTCCCAACTACCTCTCTAAGTCTGCTTTGTGCCGCGATCACTGGAGTTTCCGGGGAGCAGACGTTCGAGAGCGCCATCTAGCGACCCGTTACATAATCGCCTAGGGCTTAGCTTGCCAAGAAATATCTATTTTTCTGTGCCTCGCTACACAATCCCGTAGATACAGGTTGATGAGGCTTTGATATGGCACGCCTGCATCCTCTGCCATTTGCTTAAAATAGCCAATGACATCTTCACTCAGCCGCATAGTTACGGGTTTTTTCAGTTTGGCCGCATAAGGATTTTTGCGGGATTTCATTTTTGAAAGATCGTATTCTTTTTTCATGGCATTACCCCTTGATAGTATTTGCTCTCATTTTTTTTCGCTTTTCTTGCAGAGATAATTCGAATGACATTGCCTTGATCACGCTCACAATGACAAACAATAAGAAGCCGTGCCTCTTCACTAAAACCGAGCATCAAAAATCTGTCTTCTGATTCTTAACTCTCTTCATCGAAAAACTGGACAGCAAACTCGTCATAAAATACGGTTTGAGCCTCGTCAAAGGAAACACCATGTTTCTTTTTATTTGAAGACGCTTTTGCTGGATCCCATTCGAACTTAATCATAAATACATTGTATGTGCAATGCGATAAATGTAAAGGGAAAGTTGAGATCGTTGATTATCACTAAGGAGCAAGTAATGAATAAATTGCAAAATATTCATCCGGGCGAAATTCTTCTTGAAGAATTTCTTATCCCGATGAAAATAAGTCAAACTAAATTGGCCAATTCTATTGGCGTGCCGCCACGCCGCATTAACGAGATCGTACTGGGCAAGCGCGGCATTACTGCCGATACTGCCTTGCGTTTGGCAAAAGTCTTCGGCACTTCTGTGCAATTCTGGATGGGATTGCAGGATGAATACGAATTGCGCGAGGCGCGTAGCTCGATCAAGGAACAACTGAAGCATATGATGCCGCTTGCTGCATAGGTGTCGTGGTTGGTTTATTTTCAAGCCAATTCAACCTCTTTAAGGTACGGTGTGAGGGAATAAATTGAGGATAAAGCTATTGTCAGCCTGACCGGAAGGCGGGGTCGGTTTCGTCCTTGACAAGAGAACGAACGTTCTTTACAGTGACAGCACATTCGTTCTGTATCAACTACTGCCATGACTGATTCAAATACACCCGGCTTCAATCCCAAAGATGACGAGTATCTTGCCAAGCTTCAGGACTATTACGCTGACTGGAAAAGCATTCCCTCCTATTCCAAGCTGTGCGAGGTGTTCGGCATTGCATCCAAATCCTGGGTCAAGGCCGTACTGACCCGCCTGAGCGTGGCCGGTTTCATCGAGCGCACCCCGGACGGTGCATGGATACCTTCCCGCCAGTTCTTCGCGCGCCCGCTGGCCGAATCCTCTGTTCAGGCGGGCATGCCGGTTTCGGTAACGGAAACCCAGGGCGATTATTTCATCATCGACGAGATGCTGATCGACACGCCCTCCAGCACCACGCTGATCCCGGTCAGGGGGGATTCGATGATCGAGGCGGGCATTCATGACGGCGATGTCGCCGTGGTGGAAAAACGCAACGTTGCCAATGTGGGCGATATCGTGGTGGCCATCGTGGATAACGAGTTCACCCTGAAAACCCTGGACAAGGAGCGCGGCAAGTACATTTTGCGTCCCGCCAATCAGGCTTATCCGGTGATCCGTCCGCAAGGCACGCTGGAGATTTTCGGCGTGTTGATCGGCCTGATACGCAAGTACCGGAAGTAGGCCATGCAAACCGCTATTCAACCCGGCTGCGCCGGCCGGCATGGACAACGCACCCCGCGTGATCTGCTATCGCTGACCCATCCCAACAAGGAATTGTTCTGCCGGCAACGCGCGTTGCTGCGCAGCGCCGTACCGGCCGGATTCCCCTCGCCTGCCGATGATTATGTGGAGCAGCGCATCAGCCTGGACGAACATTTGATCCAGCATCGCGAATCGACTTTCTTCATGCGCGTGGCGGGTGAATCGATGCGCGGACTCGGCATCTTCGATGGCGATCTGCTGGTGGTGGATCGCGCCCTGCCCGCCGTGCACGGCTGCGTGGTGATCGCGGTGCTGGACGGCGAGTTCACCGTGAAGCAATTGCTGCATACGCCGAACGGGCAGGTATTGCGCGCGGCCCACCCGGACTATCCCGATACACTCATCAAACCGGAACAGGATTTTTCGGTGTGGGGGGTGGTGAGATGGAATGTCCACAAACTCTGATTCTGAAAAAACAGTGGAAACCTACCCGAAAAACTTTTGACCATGCACCCGTAGGAGCACTAAAAGTAGGCAATCTGCTATCAGCTGAAGCAGATTGCCTACTTTTAGTGCTCCTACAAACGAATCATCCAAATAGTTAGCAACAAAACGAATCTGACTGCCAATCGCTACAATTTATTTCAGGCTATGTAACGCTGCCAAATCCAGATTTATATTTATATATGCAACGTTCTATCGCATTAATTGACTGTAACAACTTCTACGTCTCCTGCGAGCGCCTGTTCCGACCCAGCCTTGAAGGCAAACCGGTGGTGGTGCTGAGCAATAATGACGGTTGCGTGGTCTCGCGCTCGCAGGAAGTCAAAGACCTCGGCGTCAAGATGGCGGTACCCTGGTTCCAGTTGAAAGGTCTCGCCAAACGCCACGGCATCATCACACTGTCTTCAAACTACACGCTGTATGCCGATATTTCCAACCGGGTGATGCGGCTGTTGTCGCAGTACAGCCCGAACCAGGAAATCTATTCCATCGATGAATGCTTTCTTGATCTGACCGGCATGACCCAATGCTGCTCAGTTAAACACTCTGAACAAAAATCCGTTCGGGCTGAGCTTGTCGAAGCCTCTTGCCCCGGAGCCTGTCCTTCGACAGGCTCAGGACGAACGGTTTTATCGGAACAGTATTGCGACCTGACCGAATATGCGCAAACGATGCGCGGCAGCATCAAACAGTGCGTCGGCATACCAGTATGCGTCGGCATCGCGCCGAGCAAGACACTGGCCAAACTCGCCAACCATGTCGCCAAGAAGCAGAAGCAGTATCACAGCGTGTGCGATTTCAATGCGATGACGGTGCGGGTGCTGGACAACCTGCTCGCGAAGATCGAGGTCGGCGAAGTGTGGGGCGTGGGCAGGCGCAGCGCGGAACGCTTGCAGAAGATGGGTATCACCACGGTGCTGGAGTTGAAATATAGCCCGGCCAAGCGCGTCCGCGCCGAGTTCGGCGTGGTCATGGAACGCATTGTCGCGGAATTGAACGGCGAAGCCTGCATAGGATTGGACGAGATCACTCCGCCCCGCCAGCAGATCATTTGCTCGCGCTCGTTCGGGTTGCCGGTCACAGCGCTGGAAGACCTGGAACAGGCAGTCATCACCTACACCACACGTGCCGCTGAAAAACTGCGCGACCAGCATTCCCTTGCGGACGGCATCCAGGTCTACATCCGCACCAATCCGCACAAGGACCAGGACCATCAATATCAACCCGCCCTGCTGCTGCCCCTGAGCGAACCCACGAATGACACGCGCCTGCTGTGCCGCGCCGCTCTGGGCGGTTTGCGGCAAATCTACCGCGGCGGCTACGCCTATCAAAAGGCCGGCGTGATGCTGACAGAAATCATCGCCGCGACGGCCAGGCCGCGCACGCTGTTCGATGATGTCGCGGCACAGCAGAAATCCGCAGTGCTGATGGAAACGCTGGACCGCATTAACCGCCGCATGGGCAGCGGGACGATACAATTACTCGGCGAAGGAACCCGAAAAAGCTGGTCGATGCGGCGCGGCAATGCGTCGCAACGCTACACCACGGAGTGGGATGAACTGGTGGTAGTACGATGAGATACTTGTTTACTCAGTGGTCAGAAATTATGTCTACAAATTATCTATTGCACACTCAATCACGCTGGATTTGTAGGGACGATCTGCGCTTCTGTAGGAGCGGTCCCTGCCCGCGACCCCTATATCCCGTTCGCCCTGAGATTGTCGAAGGGTCGCGGGCAGGGACC
>JBBRFZ010000123.1:0-7638 GCA_038241165.1 Burkholderiales bacterium
ACCACGAAACCATGGGTAAGCAGGGCCTTGAAAGGCGCACGCCCATTGATCGCACAACCGGTCAACAACGAGGACTGGAACCAGCCGCGATGCTGGTCCGAGCCTTCCAGATACATATCTGCCAAATGATCAGAATCTGAACGCAAATCTTCCCGGCGCTGCAGAACCGACGCATGTGTGACACCCGAATCGAACCATACATCCAGAGTGTCGCCGAGTTTCTTGTAGTGTTCCGCTTCAGCACCCAGCAAATCCACCGAGTTCAGGCTGAACCATGCCTCAATACCGTCGTGTTCGACCAGTCTGGCGACCTGTTCCAGCAATTCCGTGGTGCGCGGGTGCAACTGCCCGGTTTCCCTGTGCATGAAGAACGGCATCGGCACGCCCCAGCTGCGTTGTCTCGACACGCACCAGTCTGGGCGATTCTTGATCATCGCTTCCAGACGGGCCCGTCCCCAGCTCGGAAAAAATTGTGTTGCTTCAACCGCCCTGTTCGCCAAATCGCGCAGGGGCATGCCATCACGTTGCTCCGGCTTTCCTGTATGGGAACGTTTTTCCTGCACCAGTTGCTCGATATCCGAAGACCCGACATTTCCGACGTTATCCATACCGATGAACCACTGGGGCGTGGAACGGAAAATGATCGGAGTCTTGTGCCGCCAGCAATGCGGATAGCTGTGCAGCATTTTTTCCATATGCAGCAAATGACCGCTGGTTTGCAACGCGTCTATCACCACATCGTTGGCTTTCCATACGAACAGCCCGCCGACCAGTGGCAAATTTGCGAGGAACTTGCCGTCGTCGCCGACCGGATTGTCGGTCGGCAGATTGTATTTCTGGCCGACAAAATAATCGTCCAGGCCGTGCGCCGGTGCGGTATGTACCAGGCCGGTACCCGCTTCCAGCGTGACATGATCTCCACAGATGATTGGAACGCCCCGGTCATAAAACGGGTGTTGCAACAACAAGCCTTCCAGTGCCGCACCTTTGCAGGAGGCGGCCATTCCGTCTCCCCGGTCATTGCTTCCAGCCAACTGATAACGCGCCAGACATTGGGTGGCGAGATCGAATGCAAGTATCAAATATCCTTTCGGTGTCCTGATCAGGTCGTATTGCAGATCCGGGTGCACGCTCACCGCCTGGTTAGCGGGCAATGTCCACGGCGTGGTGGTCCAGATCACCGCATACACCCTGGCATCGCCCGGCAGGGACACACCAAAGGCCTTGTTCACCTCGGCCTTGTCTTTCACCTCGAAAGCCACATCGATTGCCGGGGAAGTCTTGTCCTCGTATTCAACTTCAGCTTCAGCCAGTGCCGACTGGCAATCCAGGCACCAGTTCACCGGCTTGTATCCCTGATACAGATAGCCGTGTTCATGGATGCTGCCGATGGCACGCATAATGTCTGCCTCGGTCTTGTAGTCCATGGTCAGATAAGGATGATCCCAATCGCCCAGCACGCCGAGGCGGATGAAATCTTTCTTCTGCCGCTCGACCTGTTCTTTGGCGTAGGTGCGGCATAGCGCGCGGAATTGGGCGGGCGGGATTGCCTTGCCGTGTTTCTTCTCCACCTGCAATTCGATCGGCAGGCCGTGACAATCCCAGCCCGGCACATAGGGTGCGTCAAAACCGTCCAGTGTTTTGCTCTTGACGATGATGTCCTTCAGTATCTTGTTCACCGCATGGCCGATGTGGATGTCACCGTTCGCATACGGCGGACCGTCATGCAGGATGAACACGGGCTTGCCCCGCTTCGCCGCACGAATCTTCTGATAGCGTTGCTGTGCCTGCCAGCGCGCCAGCATCTGCGGCTCGCGCCTTGCCAGGTCGCCGCGCATCGGGAACGGGGTATCGGGTAGATTCAGGGTGTTTTTATAATCAGTCATAGTATGTATTTCTAAAAATTCAAAGTTCTAAGCAAGACAAGGCGCGAACAAAAAATCACGACGCAGCATATGTATAAATATGTAAGGAGTGATTTTTTGTGAGTAACGCTGTATTGCGACGAAATTTGGATTTTTATAATCAATCATGTTGTTCGAACCATTTTTTTGCATGCTCCACATCCAGCGCAATGTGCCGGATCAAAGTCTTGACATCGGGATATTTTTCTTCATCGCGCAATTTCTGTAAAAACTCCACGCGCAAGTGCTTGCCATAAATCTGCTGCCCAAACTCGAACAGGTGCACCTCGAGGACCGGCCTGGCATCCTGCTTCATGGTTGGCCGCACACCCAGGCTGGCTACGCCTTGCAAAACACCCAAGCCTTCGGCATGCACTTGCACCACAAATATGCCGGACAACGGCGGGCGATTGTGCTTCAACTGGATATTCGCAGTGGGAAACCCGATCTTTCTCCCCATCCCGTCGCCATGCACCACCCGTCCGCTGATGCTGTAATGTCGCCCCAGGTAGGACTTTGCCTCGCTTAACTGGCCGGCCAGCAAAGCGGAACGTACCGCCGTGCTGGAAATCCGCACCCCTTCACACGACACGGTAGGCAGCGCCTGAACTTTGAAACCCTGCCGGGAACCGATCTCTTCCATCAGCGCAAAATCGCCGCTGCGACCGCTGCCGAAGCGGAAATCATCCCCGATCAACACGAATCTTGCATGCAGATTTTCATACAGGTGATTGATAAAATCCGCAGCGCTCATCAGTGCAAAATGCGTATTGAAACGGCAAACATGAACCCGGTCTATACCCGCCGCAGAAAAAAACTCCAGCTTCTCGCGCAGGCTGGTCAATCGTGGCGGAGCCTGCTGCGGCGTAAAAAATTCGCGCGGATGCGGTTCAAAGATCATCACCGCTGTTTGCAGGCCGTGCTTTTTTGCCGCTGCGCATACCCCGTTCAGCAATGCCTGGTGGCCCAGATGCACACCATCAAAATTACCGATGGTAAGTGCAACAGGCTGTGAATCAGGAGAATAAAGTCCGCGGATGATCAACATATAGGGCGCGGATTATACCGCAGGGAGACGGTTAACGCAGTGTTGACCGTAGATTGTTAGGGTAATTGTAAGGGTGATTGAAAACAAAACCGCCGGGAGTAGCCCGGCAATTAAGGCCGTTCGTGGTGAGCCTGCGGAAAGGTCGCCGCGTAGCGGCGGGGTACCTACCGGCGTACCCCTTGCGGGTGCTGTCGAACCATGAATGACAAAAGACAAAGTCAACTTTGCCGGGGGTAGCCCTGCAGCTATAACCAATGACTTACCCAGCGTTTTGTGATGGGTTAGTCAGATGGCTAGCAGTTTCATCAGCCACCTTTCTTGTCTTGCCAAGAAAGGTAACCCAAAGAAGTCGCCCCCGGTTTGCCGCACCTGCGGGGTTCCATCGATCAGCCCCGCTTGCTTGCGGCTGATCGAGGCGGCGCACAGGGGATTAAAAAGCAGAAATGCAAATTCAAAAAACCTCAATTCAAAACCTGATACCGCGCAAACGCGGCATCAGTCCGCTGTCGACCCTAAGGCGACATACGCGAACGGCAGCAATCGGGAAGATTGATTGATGAAGCCAACTTCCGCAACGTGCCCAAAAGCGACGTTCAGAAATATTTTTCAATGGTCTACTGTTGAGGGTATTGCTGTCGCTCGAGTGACCGTCGTATGCAGCTTGGGAAGCTGCCGTTCTACCATTGAACTACACCCGCGACAGGCGCAATTCTACGACAGTTTCCACAGTTTTGATAAGAACAGTTCTTTACGGTGGGAACAGTAATGGGGAAACTGTCTATATAGTATCGACTGCCCGGAATCGGTATTGATAGTGGCGTCACAAATCGATTTTCAATATAAATTCGTGATGTTAAGAATCCTAGCGCAGGTCAATATCTTGGAGGGCTTTCAGCGCTGATTCATCCCCTTGGTCGGCTGCCTTACGATACCATTTCGCCGCTTCTGTGACGTCCTTGGTAACACCTTGGCCTTCATTATATAAATTGCCCAGATTGTATTGCGCAGGGGCATACCCATGATCAGCTGCCTTGCGATACCATTTCACTGCTTCTGTGAGGTCCTTGGCAACGCCCTGACCGTTTTTGTACATAACACCCAAGTTGAACTGCGCTTCGGTATCTTTCTGCTCGGCTGCTTTGATCCACCACTTTACAGCTACTGTTTCGTCTAAGGGAACGCCATGGCCAAATTTATATGCATTGCCCAGATTGAATTGCGCTTCGGAAACACCCTGATCCGCCGACTTTCGCCACCACTTAACTGCTAAAACATCATCCTTAGTGATGCCGTGGCCTTTAGCGTACAAAACGCCTAGGTTGTATTGAGCTTCGGCAATCCCTTGCTCGGCTGCCTTAAGATACCACTTCACTGCCTTGACCTCGTCCTTGGTAACGCCGCGGCCCTTTTCATACCTAAGACCCAAGTTGTATTGTGCAGGGGCATTTCCTTGAACTGCCGCCTTGCGATACCATCGCACCGCTTCTATATCGTCCTTGGCAACGCCCTGACCCTTTGAGTACAGAACGCCTAGGTTGAATTGCGCCAAAGCGTTTCCTGCCTTCGCCAAAGGCTGAAATTCTTTTAGAGCAGTTGCGTAATCGCCATGCTGATAAGCAACCGTCCCAGTATCTATACTTGCATTAGCAACCCCAACCAGCAATGTAAAGAGAAAAGCTGCAACAATTAGCTTAAGTTTCATTATTACTCCCAATAAGAGTTTTGCGTCCTGATGAGGTTAAATTCTTTCAACAAGTCGAACACAAGATAAGTTAACCTCCTGACATTGGCCTATTAAGTTGTTGGAGCTGTTTCATAAGTCCTTCTTTAATCTTTATGGCCTCAGCAATAAGGCCTCTGCGCAAGAGCAAGCTAACAGTCTCGTCAAACCCGCTTGCTATTTTAGATTGCGCTGCTAATTGGACTTGTTCATGTAGGTCAATGCTGATACGAGCTTTCAGCTCGACTATATCCACTCTTTGCTCTCCTGTTTTTTTGTCCATCAGCGGCATTCCATCCCAAGTAGGGAGGGCAATCAATCGGTTTCGTTGTGTGCCATAAATAAACTTCAATTCGGGCTCCACACTATCACGGATGTTCTTTTCGATGGTTTGCGCCATGCTTACTATAGGGTCTCTTGCAGAACTTTGAATCAAGCCGCGCTTTAATGCCAGTTGGGCAACTTCTTTTGACGGCATTGGCTTCCCGTATTCTTTAAGAATTGAGTAAGCGATTTCTTGAATAGTTGACATCGTAATCTCCAATGTTGTTTGTTGTATTTAATTAAACCAGACAAACAACCAACTGTCAAGACATAATCAAATAGCAAAACCTCACCATCTCTACCGGCAAAAATACAGTCGCATATATGACTGCCGTTACTGTCCCCACCGTCATCAACAGTCACCCCCACACTGTCAGGAAACTGTCGTAAAATTGCGCCTGTCGCGGGTGTAGTTCAATGGTAGAACGGCAGCTTCCCAAGCTGCATACGACGGTCATTAAATAATATCGGGTATTAAGGCTACGCTGAACAAGCCACTCTTTTCAAGGCGCGATCTTTGTTAAACGACTGCGCTTGGTAAAAAGGGCAAATCTTCGTTTCCACATTGCCCTTTCGGGCCACTTTGCGGGGTGTTTCCCCGCATTGCGCCCTTTACGGATGCACCTGTGCCACCAAGTGTCTTCGCGACAGGAAGATATTAGCTAATGCCAGCGCAGTAAATGCGCGACAGGCATTCTTGGCTAAGCCGCGATAGCGCACTTTCGAGAATCCCCACAGCCGCTTTACCACCGCAAAGACATGCTCGACTCTGGCTCTGATTCTCGATTTGTTGCGGTTCTTGCGATGCTGGGTTTCATCCACATCGCCGCGCGTAGGACGGATGCGCTGGTTGGTAAAATCTTTTGCCTTCGATGCTTTGCTGTGTATCTGTGCTTTTTGGCTGGCATAAGCACTGTCTCCATAGACGCGTTGCTCGCGACCATGCAGTAAATCCGGCAACGGATGCTTGTCGTGTACGTTGGCTGGGGTGACCACGGCACTGTGCGCCAAGCCACTTTGGCTATCTACTCCAATATGCAACTTCATGCCAAAGTACCATTGCTGTCCTTTGCGCGTTGAGTGCATCTCTGGATCGCGCGCCTTCTCTTTATTCTTGGTCGAGCTGGGGGCAGTGATAATCGTGGCATCAACGATTGTTCCACTCTTGAGGGTCATGCCACGACCTTGCAATACCCGCCCCACCTCAGCAAACAACTGTTCACCGAGTTGGTGTGTTTCCAGTAAGCGGCGGAATTTCAGGAGTGTGGTGGCATCGGGTACGGATTCACAACCCAGGTCGATGCCAACAAAGCGACGCAGGCTGGCACTGTCATACAGGGCTTCTTCGCAGGCCAAGTCGGCCAGGTTGAACCAGTGCTGAATGAAGTGGATGCGCAGCATCCGCTCTAGTCCAATCGGAGGGCGGCCGTTACCTCGTTTCGGGTAGTGGGGCTCGATCACGGCGCACAGCGCAGACCAAGGAATAATGCGGTTCATCAGATCAAGAAATTCATCGCGTCGTGTCGGTTTGCGGTGCTTCTCAAATCCCGCTCCTTGATCCGCTGCCATTGCTAGTGTCTTCTGTTGTTTCATCGTCTATTAGCACATTCGTTTACGTTGTCAGGAATAACGCTTCAGGTGTGAATTCGGCGGACTTAATCAGCGTAGCCTTAAGTTGTAAAGCCGACATTGATTTCATCAACGCGAACGGCAACAATTGGGACTTAGGGTGCATTCGCGACCGTCCGGTTTTGCGAAGTCTAATCTATGGTAGTGAAGGACTGCAATTGGCACACAGCGGCAGTTTGCTTAATTTCCGTAAAGCAGACATGGAATGATTTCTGTAGCTCAAAATTATAGTTACGCTCTGTAGGCCGACGTAGCACGCGCTACGTCGGCGACAAAATAAAAGCGGGCGCGGCAGCGCACACAATACCGTCTCCTATTCTTCCCCTGTGCGCCGCCGAGTAGCGCAGACTGGTCAGGGAATTCTGACGAATATGTTAGAGCACGTGGCCGCGCAGCGGATCGTGCGAGTTTATGAGGAAGCCTGACCAGTCGAGCAACGCAGGGAACCCCGACACCCGCAAGGGGTACGCCGTGGTTGTAAGGGGCTAAAGCCCCAACAACACACGCAGAGGGGCGGCAAACCGGGGTCGCCTTTTCTTTGGTTACTTTCTTTTTGGCGAAGCAAAAGAAAGTAGCTTGCTGCCGGGCAACCCCCGGCGAAGTTGATGTTGGGTATCGCTACACTCAACCCAACCTACGCAGTACCACCAACAGTCAGCCCATCTATCCTCACGGTAGGCTGCCCCACGCCGACCGGCACGCTCTGCCCTTCCTTGCCGCAGGTGCCCACACCCGGATCGAGCGCCATGTCATTGCCTATCATCGAGATTCGCGTGAGCACATCGGGGCCGTTGCCGATCAGCGTCGCGCCCTTAACGGGGTGGGTGATCTTGCCATCCTCGATCATGTAGGCTTCGGCAGTGGAAAACACAAATTTGCCGTTGGTGATGTCCACCTGTCCGCCCCCGAAATTCACCGCATACAGGCCGTGCTTCACTGAAGCGATGATTTCTCGGGGGTCCTTGTTGCCATTGAGCATGTAGGTGTTGGTCATGCGCGGCATGGGAAGATGC
>JBBRFZ010000124.1:0-7556 GCA_038241165.1 Burkholderiales bacterium
GAAATGGTGATGCCGGGTGACAACGTCAGCATCACGGTTACGCTGATCAATCCGATTGCGATGGAAGAGGGCTTGCGTTTCGCGATTCGCGAAGGCGGTCGTACCGTCGGTGCAGGTGTGGTTGCAAAGATTATTGAGTAACGCTACAATGCGCCCCCTCGCGTGGTCCGGGTCTCTGGTCTGAACCACGCGATTTCGTTCTTTAATTCGCGGCATTGCCGCATATAGGCAAGAGAAGATTATGCAAAGTCAAAAAATCCGCATTCGCCTCAAGGCGTTTGATTATCGTTTGATCGACCAGTCGGCTGCACGTATCGTTGAAACAGCAAAACGTACCGGTGCGGTGGTGAACGGCCCGGTGCCGTTGCCGACCAAGATTGAGCGTTTCGATGTGCTGCGTTCTCCGCATGTCAACAAGACTTCGCGCGATCAGTTTGAAATCCGTACCCATCTGCGTTTGATGGACATCGTGGACCCTACCGACAAGACGGTGGATGCACTGATGAAACTGGATCTGCCGGCCGGCGTGGATGTGGAGATCAAGTTGCAGTAAAAGTTTTACCCCAGTTTCGCTAGTAATAGCATGTAGCAAAAAATCGGCTGACCAATTGTAGTCAGCCCCTTAACAAGAGGAAATACAAAATGAGCTTAGGACTTGTCGGTCGAAAGATTGGCATGACCCGCGTATTTACCGATGACGGGTCTTCGTTGCCGGTAACTGTGCTGGAAGTGTCCAACAACCGTGTCACTCAGGTTAAATCTGCAGGCACTGATGGATACACCGCTGTGCAATTGGCGCACGGAGTACGCCGTCCCGGTCGCGTCAGCAAGGCTGCCGCCGGACACTACGCCAAGGCGGGTGTGGAAGCCGGAAGTGCACTGAAAGAATTCACCGTATCCCCTGAGCAACTTGACGGGCTGCAGGCGGGTTCTGTGGTCAGTGTGGAAATTTTTCAGGTCGGTCAACTCGTGGATGTGACGGGCACAACCAAAGGTAAAGGTTACGCCGGTACCATCAAGCGTCACCATTTCAAATCTGGCCGTGCTTCGCACGGTAATTCCAAGTCACATAATGTGCCCGGCTCCATTGGCATGGCGCAAGATCCGGGACGCGTGTTTCCGGGCAAGCGCATGACCGGTCATCTGGGTGACGTGCAGCGGACCGTGCAAAATCTTCAGGTGGTGCGTGTCGATGTTGCCCGTCAACTGTTGTTGGTCAAGGGTGCCGTTCCGGGCAGTATCAACAGCAGCATCATGGTGCGTCCCGCAGTAAAGGCAGGTGTGTAATGGAACTTAAAGTCATTAACGACAAAGGTCAATCGAGCGCGAACCTGAAAGCTTCGGATGAACTGTTTGGTCGCGAGTATAACGAGGATCTGGTTCATCAGTTGATCACCGCCTATCAGGCAAATGCGCGTGCAGGCAACAGCAAGCAAAAGGGTCGCAGCGAGATAGCCAAAAGTACCCGCAAGCCGTTCAAGCAAAAAGGTACGGGCCGTGCGCGTGCCGGTATGGCATCCAGTCCAATATGGCGTGGCGGCGGCAAGATATTTCCTAACACTGCGGAAGAAAATTACACGCAGAAAGTTAACCGCAAGATGTATCGTGCCGGTTATGCGTCTATCTTGTCAAAGCTGGTCAGCGAAAGCCGCCTGGTGGTGGTGGACGATCTGACGGTCGATTCGCCCAAGACAAAATTGTTGGCGCAGAAGATCAAGGGTCTGGGAGTGGACACAAAGCTCTTTCGTTTGTTGATCATTACCGACAACATTGATGAAAATCTGTACCTGTCTTCGCGTAATTTGCCTAACGTACTGGTGCTGGAAGCCAATCAAGCCGACCCTGTCAGCTTGGTGCGTTTCCCCAACGTTTTGGTGACACGTAATGCGGTGGCCAAAATCGAGGAGATGTTCGCATGAGTACAAAACAACAATCCGGATCGCGGCAATTCAGCAAAGAGCGTTTAATGAACGTTTTGCTAGCGCCGCAAATTTCCGAAAAAGCCACCTATGTTGCCGAAAAAAATGAGCAGGTAATCTTCCGTGTTGCAACAGACGCGACCAAACCTGAAATTAAGGCTGCTGTAGAAATGATGTTCAAGGTGACTGTGGACAGCGTGCAGGTGGCCTGTGTCAAGGGTAAGATCAAGCGTAGCGGTCGGGTGCTCGGTCGTCGCAATGACTGGAAAAAGGCTTATGTGTGCCTGGCTGCCGGCCAGGAAATCAATTTTGCTGCAAGCGAGCAAGGATAATCATCATGGCATTGATTAAACTAAAACCAACAACTCCGGGACAACGTGCGGTAGTGCGTGTTGTCAATCATGACCTGCATAAAGGCAAACCCATTGCGTCTTTGCTGGAAAAGAAGACTAAAACAGCAGGCCGTAACAATAATGGACACATCACCACCCGTCATATGGGCGGTGGTCACAAGCAACATTACCGTCTGGTCGACTTCAAGCGCAATAAAGATGGTATTCCCGCGACAGTAGAGCGTCTGGAATATGATCCAAACCGCAGCGCTAACCTGGCTTTGCTGTGCTATGTGGATGGCGAGCGCCGTTACATCATTGCGCCAAAAGGCGTGGTGGCAGGCACAACCCTGGTGAGCGGTTCCGAGGCACCGATCAAGCCGGGTAATGCATTGCCGTTGCGCAACGTGCCGGTCGGATCAACCATACATTGCATCGAAATGTTGCCGGGTAAGGGCGCGCAGTTGGCACGCTCCGCGGGGACCTCGGTGCAGCTTTTGGCTCGAGAGGGCAGTTATGCGCAGTTGCGTTTGCGCTCCGGTGAGATCCGTAAAGTGCACATCGATTGCAAGGCGACCCTGGGTGAAGTGGGTAATTCTGAGCACAGTCTGCGCTCTATCGGTAAGGCTGGCGCCATGCGTTGGCGCGGTGTTCGTCCGACCGTTCTCGGTGTGGTCATGAATCCGGTGGATCACCCGCATGGTGGCGGTGAAGGGAAAACGGCAGCAGGCCGTCATCCGGTGAGCCCATGGGGTGTGCCGGCCAAGGGCTTTCGTACACGTCGAAACAAGCGCACCAGCGGCATGATCGTGCGTCGTCGCTTTAAGGTTTAAGGGGTAGATAAATATGGCACGTTCAGTAAAAAAAGGTCCGTTTGTTGATGCACACTTGCTCAAGAAGATTGAGACAGTGCGCGCGACCAACGATAAGCGCCCGGTGAAAACCTGGTCGCGCCGTTCCACAGTGTTGCCAGAATTCGTCGGTCTGACCATCGCCGTGCATAACGGCAAGCAGCATATTCCGGTGTACGTTTCTGAAAACATGGTGGGCCACAAATTGGGTGAGTTTTCCCTGACGCGCACCTTCAAGGGCCATGCTGCTGATAGAAAAGCATCGGTCAAGAAATAAGGAGAGATGATGAAAACGACTACTGCAGTTGCACGGAAAATTCATCTGTCTGCCCAAAAGGGCCGCTTGGTTGCCGATCAGATTCGCGGATTGCCGGTCACGCAAGCGCTTAATATTCTGACATTCAGCCCGAAAAAGGCTGCGGTCATCATCAAAAAGGCGCTTGAGTCCGCAATAGCGAACGCTGAGCATAATGATGGTGCCGACATCGACGAGTTGAAAGTCAAAGTTATTTACGTTGACAAGGCCGCATCGGGGAGAGGTTTCTCGGCGCGTGCCAAAGGTCAGGGCAATCGCCTTGAAAAGCAAACTTGCCACATTACTGTCAGCGTCGGGAGCTAAGGGTAGATTATGGGACAGAAAATACATCCAACCGGTTTCCGGTTATGCATTCGTAAAAATTGGGATTCCAAGTGGTATGCCAACAGCGGTAATTTCGCTGATCTGCTGCTAAAGGATATCGAGGTGCGCGCTTTCCTTAAAAAGAAACTGGCTTCTGCCGGTGTTTCCAAGGTGGTCATCGAGCGCCCGGCGAAGAATGCCAAGGTGACTATTTACACCGCTCGTCCTGGTATGGTGATCGGAAAGAAGGGCGAGGACATTGAATCCTTGCGTGCCGAATTGCGCAAGCGTATGGGCCTTCAATCTGTCGATGTGGCTATCGAGGAAGTGCGCAAGCCCGAAGTCGATGCGCAACTGATCGCGGAGAGCATTACCACGCAGTTGGAAAAGCGCATCATGTTCCGTCGCGCGATGAAGCGTGCAATGCAAAATGCAATGCGCCTTGGTGCACAGGGAATAAAGATCATGAGTGCAGGTCGTTTGAACGGTATTGAAATTGCCAGAACAGAATGGTATCGGGAAGGCCGTGTGCCATTGCACACTTTGCGTGCCGATATTGATTACGGTACATCCGAAGCCAAGACCACGTATGGAATTATAGGTGTGAAGGTTTGGGTATTCAAAGGTGAAATTTCGAATCAGGAAGCTGTTGCGCCAGTCGTCGCCGAACCTGAAAAGAGAGCAAGAAAGTCGGGAGTAAAGCATGCTACAGCCAGCTAGAAGGAAATTTCGTAAGGAGCAAAAAGGCCGGAACACCGGTATTGCCACCCGTGGAAACAAGGTGAGCTTTGGTGAATTTGGTCTGAAAGCGGTCGTGCGCGGACGTTTGACGGCCCGCCAGATCGAAGCTGCGCGTCGTGCCATGACGCGCCACATCAAGCGTGGCGGTCGAATTTGGATCCGTATTTTTCCGGACAAGCCGATTTCCAAAAAGCCCGCTGAAGTTCGCATGGGTAATGGTAAGGGCAATCCAGAGTACTACGTCGCAGAGATTCAGCCAGGCAAGATGTTGTATGAAATGGACGGCGTAAGCGAAACTCTGGCACGTGAAGCTTTTGTTCTGGCTGCGGCAAAACTTCCGTTGGCCACCACTTTTGTAGTTAGACAGGTAGGTACATAACATGAAGGTCAGTGAACTTAAAGCCAAGTCCCCGGCGGATTTGCAAACTGAACTGCTGTCTTTGACCAAGGCGCAGTTTGGGTTGCGTATGCAAGTTGCGACACAACAATTGACCAACACCAGTGAATTCCGCAAGGTGCGTCGTGATATTGCCCGCGTGAAGACTGTGTTGGCAGAGAAGAAGGGTGCGCAGAAATGAGCGAAGCAAAAGCAACAATTGATTCCAAGCTGAAACGTACTTTGACCGGTACAGTGACAAGTGACAAGATGGATAAGACCGTGACTGTTCTGGTTGAACGTAAAGTAAAACACCCGTTGCTGGGCAAGATTATTCGCGTTTCCAAAAAATACCATGCACACGATGAAGCCAACGAGTTTCATGCCGGTGATGTGGTAACGATTGAAGAGTGCCGCCCGCTTGCCAAGACCAAAAGTTGGAGAGTGGCCAAGCTGCATGAAAAGGGTGCGGCAAATTAATTGTAATTTCTGCTTGCGTCATTCCTGAATTTACATATAATAGGCGGCTTCGTTTTATCGCCACTTGCGGCGACCTAACCCGAACGGGTTCCAAAACTGGCCGCTGTGAGCGGTACAAGTTGGAGATTAAATAATGATACAAATGCAGTCTGTTTTAGATGTGGCTGACAATACCGGTGCACGGTCCGTAATGTGCATCAAGGTGTTGGGTGGTTCCAGGCGCCGATACGCTTCCGTTGGTGATGTCATCAAGGTCAGCATCAGGGATGCGGCGCCGCGTGGGCGGGTCAAGAAGGGCGAAGTTTATAACGCTGTAGTGGTTCGCACCGCCAAGGGTGTGCGTCGCTCCGATGGTTCTTTGGTTAAGTTTGATGGCAATGCTGCGGTTTTGCTTAATGCTAAATTGGAGCCAATCGGTACACGTATCTTCGGACCGGTTACGCGTGAGTTGCGTACCGAAAAGTTCATGAAGATCGTTTCGCTGGCACCGGAAGTGCTGTAAGTGGCAACGAATCGAGTCGAGGAAAATCATGCGCAAGATTAAGAAGAATGACGACGTAATTGTAATTGCGGGAAAAGACAAAGGAAATCGCGGCAATGTGTTGCGCGTACTGGGCGAATACCTGCTGGTTGGCGGCATCAATAAAATCAAGAAGCACCAGAAGCCCAATCCTGTCCAAGGATTGACGGGTGGGATTGTAGAGATGGAATCGCCCATTCATGTTTCAAATGTGGCGATATACAACGCGGCTGCCAAGAAGGGTGATCGCGTCGGTATTAAAATGCTGGAGGATGGGCGCAAAGTTCGCGTGTTCAGATCCAGCGGCGAAGTGATTGACGCTTAAGGGGTATAGAGCATGGCTCGTTTGTATGGGTTTTACAAGGATAAGGTCGCTAAAGACCTGATGAAGCAGTTTGGCTACAAGTCCGTCATGGAAGTGCCGCGCATTGAAAAGATCACCCTGAATATGGGTGTCGGTGAAGCGGTGGCTGACAAGAAGGTAATGGAGTTTGCTGTTGGCGATATGCAGAAGATCGCCGGGCAGAAGCCGATTGTTACTGTTTCCAAGAAGTCTATTGCCGGATTCAAGATTCGTGAGGGTTACCCGGTAGGTTGCAAGGTCACATTGCGCAAGGAGCGCATGTATGAATTCCTGGATCGGCTGATTTCTGTGGCAATCCCGCGTATACGCGATTTCCGCGGAATCTCCGGAAAGTCCTTTGATGGCCGTGGTAACTACAACATGGGTGTTAAAGAGCAAATAATTTTCCCGGAAATCGAGTACGAAAAGATTGATGCGCTGCGTGGTATGAATATCACCATCACCACCTCCGCGAAAACTGACGAAGAGGCAAAGGCTCTTCTGTTGGCATTCAAACTCCCATTAAAGAAATGAGGGAATACTAATGGCTAAGATGGCAGTTATTAACCGCGAACAAAAGCGCCGGGCAATGGTTGAGAAGTTTGCAGCAAAGCGTTCGCTTCTGCTTGCAACGATTTCGAATGTAAAGCGGAGCGAAGAGGAGCGTGCTGATGCTCGTCTTAAATTGCAGGCTTTGCCTCGCGATTCAAGCCCGGTGCGTCTGCGTAATCGTTGTGCGCTGACTGGTCGCCCGCGCGGTACTTTCAGAAAATTTGGTTTGGGGCGTATCAAGTTGCGTGAATTCGCGATGCGCGGTGAGATTCCCGGTATCGTTAAGGCCAGCTGGTAGGAGAAATTATATGAGTATGAGTGATCCAATCTCCGACATGTTGACGCGCATTCGCAATGCGCAGATGGCGGAAAAGACATCTGTAGCAATGCCGGCGTCCAAGTTGAAGGTGGCGATAGCCGAAGTGTTGAAAGACGAAGGTTATGTGGACGGCTTCAATGTGATATCTGGCGAGGGCGGCAAGCATACGCTGGAAATCGGTCTGAAATATTACAGTGGTCGTCCGGTAATCGAAAAGATTCAACGCGTCAGCCGTCCTGGGCTGCGTGTTTACAAGGGTTCCGGTGACATTCCCAAGGTAATGAACGGCTTGGGTATTGCCATCGTGTCGACTTCAAAAGGTTTGATGACAGACCGCAAAGCGCGCGCCAATGGTATTGGTGGAGAAGTGCTGTGCGTGGTCGCGTAGTGAGGTAAGTATGTCTAGAGTAGCCAAGAATCCTGTTGTAGTGCCTAGCGGTGTTGAAGTTACACTGGCAACAGGTGAGATTTCAGTAAAAGGTGCGTTAGGTACCCTCAAGCAAT
>JBBRFZ010000125.1:0-7428 GCA_038241165.1 Burkholderiales bacterium
TGTCCATATACTGAAGTGCAGCAGCTTATCATTCCCCATCGATATCCACACCACGCAAATCGTTATCTACCCCGCCACCAGTCGCATAGGGCCGATCCAATGTAAGAAATTTGGTGCCCGCACTACTTATGTTTAAGACGCGTCAGGATTCAGCATATTTCCATGACGGCACGGTATAGACACACCATAGCCATCCTGATTTTGGCGAACCTGAAAGTGAATTGCAGACGCATGCCACAGACAACGACACAGAACCGGCGAATAACGTTCTGGATGCCGCGCTTTGTTGCACTCACGCTGCTGGCAATTTCCAGCCCGCTTATTGCGGCCCAATGCACAGCTTCGAGTAGCCCCTGGCGTATTCCCTTGGTCGAACTGTATACCTCGGAAGGCTGCAGCAGCTGCCCGCCGGCGGACCGCTGGATGAGCAAACTTGCCACGCAGCGCGCCGGCGCCGAAGCGCTGATTCCGCTCGCCCTGCATGTGAATTATTGGGATTACATCGGCTGGCAGGATCGCTTTGCGAAAGCGCGATTTCCAGCGCGGCAAAGAGAAATGGCTCGACTGAATCACTCGACCCTCATCTATACACCCCAGGTCATGCTGAACGGCAAGGATTTTCGATTATGGAACAGTGCTTCTTTTTCACATGCCGTCAGCGAAATTAACCAGCAGCCTGCGCAAGCATGGATCACCATGACATTAATGCCATCAGGCTCGAATGACCTGCTGGTCACAGCGCAAGCCAGAGCACCTAGCGGAGCAGCTCTCTATGTCGCCGTATATGAGAATGGTCTGCAATCCGAAATCAAAGCAGGAGAGAATCAGGGCCGCCAACTGCATCAAGACGGTGTGGTGCGCGAATGGTATGGCCCGTTACCCATAGCACGCGACGGCCATGCCTCATTGCAGCAAATCATTCACCGCCAACCTGAATGGATGGAGCAGAAAATGGGGGTAGTAGCATTCGTTCAAGACCCAACCAGCGGTGAGATTCTGCAGGCGATGCGGCTTGCGTGGTGTGCGGAGTGATCAGCTTAATTGCCCTTGGATTTGACCCTACTTATATGCATAACCACGCAGAAGAATCACTCGTGAATTGTGGTCTAAGCTAACCCTATATTTAGGTGCCATAGTGTATCGTTTTATGGCTGGAAAAAAATGGGCAGAATGGTTTGTTTTCCGAGCAAAACAAACCACTCGTCAGCAGGCGCTAGACAGCCAGGTAACGCTGCAATATGTCGGGTTGTGCCTTGATTTCCTGTGAAGGACCCTCGTGCACGACATGACCGTTGTTGATAATGTAGACGCGTTGCGCCAGTGCCAGCGTGGCCGCAAGATTCTGCTCCACCAGGACAATGGTCTGCCCGGCAGCGGCGAGCTCCCTGCAAGCCGTCATCAGGTCGCGCACGATGACCGGTGCAAGGCCTTCGAACGGCTCATCCAACAGGATGATTTTTGGATCACGGATCAGCGCGCGGGCAATCGCCAGCATCTGCTGTTCACCACCCGACAAGTCGGTGCCGCTACTGCCGCGCCGTTCTTTCAGCCGTGGGAACATTTCGTAAATGCGGTCGAGCGGCCATTTGTTCGGCGCCGTGAGTGCGGCGAGAGACAGATTTTCATCGACATTGAGGCTGCCGAAAATGCGACGATCTTCATGCACAAGCTGCATGCCCGCTTGCGCGATAGTGTGGCTTTTCTTGCCGACCAGCTCGACGCCGTCAAGTTTTACCGAACCCGCGCGTGGTGTCACCACGCCCATCAGGCTTTTCAGGGTGGTGCTCTTGCCGGCCCCGTTACGGCCGAGCAGCGCCACCACTTCGTTCTTTTCCACCCGTAGCGAAACATCGAAGAGGATGTGGGAATCCCCGTAATAACTGTGCAGTCCTTCGACTTCCAGGAGGCTCATAATGCGATCTCCTCATGCACACCACCAAGGTACGCTTCCTGTACTTTCGCGTTACCCTTGATTTCATCCGGCGTGCCTTCGACCAGAATGCGGCCTTCCTGTAGCACTGTAATGCGCTCGGCCAGTTCGAACAGCGCGTCCATATCGTGATCGATGATGATCATGGTGCGGCCCTGGCTGATCGACTTGAGCAGTTTGACTGTTTCAACCCGTTCCTGCGGACTCATGCCCGCGAGCGGTTCGTCCAGCAACAATAGGCTGGGCGAAGAAGCCAGCGCAAGGCCTACTTCCAGGCGCCGTTTCTCGCCATAGGCTAGTTGTGACACGGGAGTGTCGGCGCGCCCGGTCAGATTTACCAACTCAAGCGTGTGCTCGACTTGCTCGTCCAACCCGGGGGTATTGGACACGCTGGACAGCATGTCCAGCCTGAACTTGCCGCGCAGCTCAGCCAAAGCAGAAATGATCAGGTTTTGGCGCACCGTCAGGCTATTGAACAGCTGATTGACCTGGTAACTCTTGGTTAAACCAAGTTGACAGACATCGGTGACACTCAGCCCGGTGATATCACGTCCCTCGAACAGAATCTTGCCTGAAGAGGGGTGCACTTCACAGGTCAGCATCTTGAAAAAGGTCGACTTGCCGGCCCCGTTCGGGCCGATGATGCCGCGCAACTCACCCTGATTCACTGTGAAATCAATGTCGGTATTGGCGTGTACACCACCGTAGTGTTTGGTAAGGCCGGTAACCTGCAGGATCGGCCCTGTAAAGCTCTTGGACACCGGGTGATGCGGCCGCATGGGCATGGGGGTTCGCGCAGTTTGCGTTCCTGCATCCATTTGTCTGTTTTCAGCAATTGCCACTTCTTTCGGCTCTGTCACCAACTTGCTTCTCACGAACCAATAGAGATCCCTGAAGCCACCGATGATGCCCTGGCGCAGGAAAACCACCAGCAACACGAACACCACGCCCAGCACCAGCTTCCATGTCGCGCCCAGACCCAGAGTCGATTGCAGGAAATCTTGCAGAAACAGCCATACTGCGGCACCGACCAGCGGACCGAACAGTGTAGCGCGGCCGCCGATAGCAGTCTGCATCACAAGCTGACCCGAGGTGTCGAACATGAAAGCGTCCGGTGGCATGAAGGCCTGCATCACACCCAGCAGACCACCGGCCATGCCGGCGTAGGCGGCAGCAATGACGAACGCGGTAAGTTTGTAACCCTGGACATTGTGACCTACTGCAGCCGCACGCAGCGGATTCTCCCGGATCGCGGTGAGGATCGCCCCAACCGGTGAGCGCACAATGCGCAGCGCGATCATGATGCCGATGAAATAGATGAACGCAAGAAAGGGATAGAGCGACCAGCCACTGGTGAAATGAATGGTTTTGAAACCGAGGTAGAGAGTCGGTGTCGGCACGCCTGGCAGTCCATTTTCGCCCCCAGTCCACGCCGCCAGGGGATTGAACTCGACGAAGAAAAATATCTCCGCGATGGCAACCGTAATCATGGCGAAATAAATGCCGGTGCTGCGCAACGCAAGCAGTCCGATCAGGTAGCCAACAATGGCTGCTACCACCATGCCGATAATCAGTGCGAGTATGACATAGGGGAACCCCGCCTGGGTGAGCAGGTAGGCGGCAACGAAACCACCCGTGCCGTAGAAGGCCGACTGACCGAATGAAAGCAAGCCGGTGTAGCCAAACAGGATATCGAAACCAATGCCGAACAAACCCCAGACCAGAATACGGTTGACTGTGTCGGGAGCGGCATCGAAATGGGGGAGAACAAAAGGTGCTGCGATAAGACAGAATGCGGTCAGTATTTCAATCAAATAGCGGCGTTGCATGAAGGTTTTCCCCAAATTCATTCGCGACCTTTCTTGCCGAGCAGACCGTGCGGTCGAAACACCAGAACCAGTGTCATGGCTGCGAACAACATGATGTATGAATAGGCCGGATTGATCATCGAAGTGAGGCTGATTATTTCGCCTGCTATCAAGCCGCCGAGAACTGCGCCGGGGAACGACCCGACCCCGCCAATAACAACCACAACGAAGGCCTGCACCAGAATCGCCTCACCCATGCCAGGTGAGAGCGAGACCACAGGCGCATTCACGATACCCGCGAATCCCGCAGCCATCGCACCGATACCGAACACGATCATGAACACGCGGTACACATTAATGCCGAGGGAGTCGACCATCACCGAATCCTCGATGCCCGCGCGCACGATCAGCCCGAGCCGGGTCCGGTAGAGGATCAAATACAACGCAAGCAGCGCCACTGCCACGATGCCGATTAGGGCCAGTCGATAAGTCGGAAATATCACGCCCCCCATCGAGGTAATGCCGGAGAACAAGGATGGTGGCGGCACGCTTTTGGTCATGCTTGAAAAGAAGTAGCGCACGGTTTCAACGATGCAGATGGAAAGACCGAATGTGACCAAAAGCTGATCCTCGTCCGGGCGATTATAAAAATGACGAATGACGAGCCGTTCCAGAAGTATGCCAAACACCAGCATGAACAGTGTCGCAGCGATCACCGCGACGGCAAAGGAACCGGACGCAGTGTATGCGACATAGCCGGCATAACCGCCAAGCATGAACATGGCGCCATGCGCCAGATTCAGCAGGCCCAGCGTGCCATAGATAATCGTGAGGCCGGAACTGATCAGCGCCAGTAGCGCACCCAGCACCAGGCCGTTGAATAATTGGGAGAAGAAATTAGTCCAGTTAAGCATAGTGATATTTATATGATTCCGGGGACTCGAACGTTGCGCCTGAATAGCCGCATACTAGGCACCACAGATGACAACTGCCGCCTGTGGTGCCTATCCATGTTGTCTGTACTCAGGTGTAGGAGCCCAGCTTGCAATCGAATGCGTCGGGCTTCTGCATCAGCGGAAGCCCGGGAACGGTTTCCACCACATCCCAATAATCTTCCTTGTTTTTCATCTCGGAAGCTTTTTTGCCCTTGACGATGAATACTGGTCTGATCAACTGGTGATCCGCCGCGCGCCAGGAAACTTCTCCGACCAGCGAATTGATCTTGCGGCCGACTTCGTAGGATTTGATCACGTCGGGCGGATAGAAGGTGCCGGCATTTTCCACGGCTTCCGCCCACAAGGCGAATTCCATGTAGGCATTTTCAGCACCCCATTGCGGCTTGTAACCGTACTTCTTTTCGAATGATTCGACGAACATCTTGGCGAGCGGGTACTTGTCTTCCAGCGTCCACCAGAAGTCGGTGGCGGCATACACGCCGGCCAGCAACCCACCGCCCACTTGCGGGGCAAGGAACGGCACCTGATAAGGCACCACCAGCTTCATCCTGTCGAGGATGCCGAACTGCTTGGCCTGCTGGATAGACAACACGGCATCATGACCCCAGTTGACGTTGATCAGCACATCGGCACCCGAATTGGCCACGTTGAGCAGGTAGGATGAGAAGTCGGCCGAGCCGAGTGGCGAAACCTGATTGGTGGTCGTCGTCCAACCAGCCGTAGCGAGATAATCCTGAAAAGATTTCGTGACAGTGTGGCCGTAAGTGTAATCGGGCGTCATATAGGCGACCTTCTTGTTCTTGCCGAAGGTCTTGACCAGAAGCGGGCCAAGGGCTGCCGCTGCGGTCTGTCCGTAGAAGCACTGACGGAAACCATAGCGCACGCAATCCTTGCCCGTGGTGTCGTTGGAGCCGGAGATACCGGCGACGTAGATCACCTTTTCGCGCTGTGCGAGTTTGTTGAGCGCCACCGCGACCGCGCTGGAGGTCGAGCCGGTCATCAGTATCGCCTTGTTTTCGCTAATGAAGCGCTGCTGCGCCTGCACAGCGTCGTTTGGCTTGGCGGCAGAGTCGGCGACACCATAGGTAACCTTCTTGCCGAGCACGCCCTTCTTGGATTTTGGCGAAATCTTCTTGATCAGCGGATTGCCTTCATTGATGTGCTCGATAGCAAGCAGATAGCCTTTGAGCTCATCTTCGCCCTGCAGGGCATACCCGCCGGTGCGTGGCACGGTAATGCCAATGAATACCGAGTCGCCCGACGAGCCGGCCGGATAAGTGCCGATAGCGGGGTGGCCCGCGGCGAAAGCCTGGCTTGCGAACCCGGCGGGCAGCGCCAGCGCGCCTGCAACGCTCAGGCCGGTGCGAAGAAAGTTGCGGCGATCAAGATTATAGGTATTTGTCTTGCGGTTTGACATGACGCTCTCCTTTGGTAATTTTGTAATTGTTGTATTTGTTGCGAATTTAAAAAACAAAACCCTATCACGAAACGGTCATCCCGATAAATATCGAGGAAGTGATAATACACCGTAGCGAAAACGGAAAACAGAGAACTGGCCCCGATTAATTTTCACCGCATCCTTTCAGGGCGGTCGAAAACACGGAAAACACAGAAAACCCGGGGCCAGAAACCGTCTTGAATGACAACCCTCTTCATAGCGAAATTCGCATCAAAGGTTTGCCTGATTTCACCACCCCGCAGACCAAGTGCGCAAGCGCGATTTTTAGTGCGGCAAAAGGACGCTATTGGGGGATGGCGCAGACCCGATCATCTGACAACAAATCGTCCACTCGGCAGCTGATTGGGTCACCAGCGAAATAGGTATCGAAGCGTTTGTACAAAATCCGGAAACGGGCGAAATTTTACAGGCAATACGGCTTGCGTGGCGTGCCGGTTTATTACAATAAAAAGAGGCCGCTTAAGCGTGACGGACTTGTAAAATTTGATATGGGAAGAACAGGGAATGCAATTAGTTACACCAGAATGGTGCATTACAAAATTGTGACCTCGCTTCCTCCTTTTCTTGGACTTTTACCATACAGCAGGTGCCCAGGTGCCTTCTTTTCCGTCCTTGTCGATACCTATGCGCAGCACGGCATTGCTAACATAAAAATACGGCATGACAGGCAAATTCATCGGCGCGGGCACATCCTGAAACACACGCCCGGCAAGGTCGTAACGTGAACCGTGACAAGGACACAAAAAACCACCCTTCCAGTTTGGCCCCAAGTCAGGTGGAGCGATCTGGGGACGATAATCCGGTATGCAACCAAGATGGGTGCATATCCCGACGCACACAAAATATTCCGGTTTGATCGAGCGGGACAGGTTCTGGCAATAAGATACCTGCTGCGGGTCCTTGGACTGCGGATCGCGCAGCTGCCCGTTCAGGGTAGGCAATACCGCAAGCTGCGCCGCTGTACGGTGTAGCACCCACACCGGCCTGCTACGCCAAACATGGGTAATCAACTGGCCAGACTCGATCTTGCTGATATCGATATCAACCGGTCCGCCTGCAGCCAGCGCACGTGCACTCGGCTCCATGGAATCAACAAATGGAAAAGCGGCAAACGCCATTCCCACTCCACCAACGATGCTTACGGCCGTCGTCAAAAAACGGCGCCGCGAAAAATCCAGGACGTCATTCATTTACTGTGCTCCACACTGTTTAAAGCTGTGATCTCGATATATTGTGTGACTGCGGGATTGCTATCCGGTTCACACCGTAAAATAT
>JBBRFZ010000126.1:0-7371 GCA_038241165.1 Burkholderiales bacterium
ACATGATCCCCGCCCAATATCAAAATAAAGTCGGGGTTGGATGCACGCAAAATATCGAGATTCTGGAAAACCGCGTCTGCTGTACCTTGATACCAGTGGCTTTCGTCAACCCGTTGCTGTGCCGGCAACAGATCAATAAACTCACCGAATTGCCCATTCAGGAATGACCATCCGCGTTGAATATGCTGGATCAGACTGTGGGATTTGTACTGTGTTGCTACACCGATGTGGCGGATACCGGAATTGACGCAATTGGACAACACGAAATCAATAATGCGGAACTTGCCGCCAAAAGGCACGGCGGGTTTCGCACGCCAATCGGTGAGTTGGTGTAGTCGGCTACCACGCCCTCCTGCCAATACCATCGCATAGGTGTTTTTTGTGATGCGACTAACGAAACGAGGAGCAGGAGTATCAACTGCAACGTGGTATTTTTTTTGCAGGTAACCCAATTCGACATTCATTTTAAGCTCCCGATATACTTTCTAGCGTACGATCATTATCGTTTATAATTGCCCCATTAGACAAGATATATGAGGTATTTTGAGTGAATACGCTGATCGAATCATTATTGCAAACACGTCTATACGACCCTTTTGGTTTGCTCGGTCTGCATCAGGAAGGCTCTGAGTCGGTCATTCGTACATACGAACCTCATGCCACCAAGGTCGAGTTGATCACCGTGAGCGGTGGCGAGCCACTCAAGCGCATTCACCCTTCGGGATTGTTTGAATGGCGCGGCAAGACAGAACCGGCCCTTCCCTACCGTTTGCGCGTTTACTACGGCAGCGTAACCCATGAATTATTCGACCCCTACCAATTCACGTCTGATATTTCCCAGCAGGATCTGTATCTGTTCAGTGAAGGAAATTTGCATCAGGGTTATCGGATGCTGGGCTCGCATGCTGTCGAAATCAATGGCGTAAAAGGTATCAGGTTTGCCGTTTGGGCGCCGAACGCGGAACGTGTCAGTGTTGTGGGCGAGTTCAATCTGTGGGATGGCCGTATGCATCCGATGCGTTCGCTTGGTTCCAGCGGAGTTTGGGATTTATTTCTCCCTGAAATCCGGCAAGATGCGTTATACCGATTTGAAATACGCAATCGTGATTCGGGTCAGGTGCTGACCAAAACTGACCCTTATGCTCAGGGTTATGAATTACGCCCGGGTACAGCCTCGCTTGCTGCGACAGCCAACAAACATGTCTGGAAAGATGCAGAATGGCTGAAACAACGCGGCGAATGGGATTGGCTGCATGGCGCGATCAATATTTACGAAATACATACCGGTTCGTGGAAGCGTCACCCGGACGGGCGTTTCTACACTTACAACGAATTGGCAACCGATCTTGTACCCTATGTCAAAGGCATGGGCTACACGCATATCGAACTCATGCCGATTTCCGAGCATCCCCTGGATGAATCATGGGGTTATCAAGCCACAGGATACTTCGCCGCCACCAGCCGCTTTGGTTCTCCCGACGAATTGCGCAATCTCGTCGATACCTGCCATCAGGCGGGCATCGGGGTGATTCTCGATTGGGTGCCGGCTCATTTCCCGCAGGACAGTTGGGCGCTGGCGCGCTTTGACGGCACAGCACTCTACGAACACCAGGATCCGCGTCTTGGCTTTCATGAGGATTGGGGTACGTACATCTTTAATTTCGGGCGCAACGAGGTTAAGTCATTTCTGATGTCCAGCGCGCACTTCTGGCTGTCCGAATTTCACTTCGACGGGCTGCGTGTGGATGCTGTTGCCTCGATGCTGTATCTCGATTATTCACGCAAGGCGGGTGAATGGATACCTAACAAATACGGCGGTCGCGAAAACCTCGAAGCGGTTGAATTCCTGCGCGAGATGAACATCATGGTGCATGACAAATTTCCCGGTGCCTTGACCATGGCGGAAGAGTCCACCTCATGGCCGGGTGTGTCGCGTCCCGTCTATCTGGGCGGATTGGGATTCTCGATCAAATGGAACATGGGCTGGATGAACGATACGCTGGGTTATTTCAAACATGAACCGGTGCATCGCCGTTATCACCACAATGAACTGACTTTCGGCCAGCTTTATGCCTATACCGAAAACTTCGTGTTGCCGTTCTCACATGATGAAGTCGTGCATGGCAAAGGTTCGCTGTTGTCGAAAATGCCCGGAGATGCCTGGCAGAAATTTGCCAACCTGCGTTTGCTGATGACTTACCAGATGACCAGTCCGGGCAAAAAACTCAACTTCATGGGCAACGAAATCGCCCAGGGACGCGAGTGGCAATCAAAATGGGAACTGGAATGGTGGCAGTTGGGTGAAGAACTGCATCGCGGCGTGCAAAACCTGACCCACGACCTGAACCGTTTGTATACCAAGCTGCCGGCACTGCATGACCTGGATTTCCAGCCGGATGGTTTCGCTTGGGTAGACTGCAATGATGCGGATAAATCTGTACTATCCTTCCAGCGCCGCGCACGTGACGGTTCAAGCGCCATCATCGCACTGAATCTGACACCGGTGCCTCGCAACCACTATCGCATTGGCTTGCCCATGCAGGCCGAATATCGTGAGGTGCTGAACAGCGATTCGCAGTATTACGCAGGGAGCAACATCGGCAATGCCGGATCCATCATTGCTGAAGCGTTTCCATGGATGGGATTGCCCTACTCTGCCGAGATTGCTTTGCCACCGCTGGCCGGAGTCATTCTGGTGCCGGAGGCATGAACGTTCGCCGTTAATTTATTAAACTACCATCATGTCAAAACTGACCCGTTCTTCTGCCTGGCAAGCGCTTAGCGCTCATTACAATGTCATTAAACCGCTCCAGATGCGCCAGATGTTCCTCGACGATCCGGCGCGCTTCGATAAGTTTTCGCTACGCTTAGGCAACCTGTTATTCGACTATTCCAAGAATCGTATCAGCACTGAAACGATCAGATTGCTGGTCGCGCTGGTTGAGCAGTCCGGTCTGTCGGCCAATATCGCAAGCATGTTCAGCGGCAAAAAAATCAATTTCACCGAGCATCGTGCCGCGCTGCATACCGCATTGCGCAACCGTTCGGAACGCCCCGTACTGGTGGACGGCAAAGACGTGATGCCGGATATACGTCGTGTGCTGGGGTTGATGCGTACCTTTTCCGATGCGGTGCGCAGCGGCAAACACACCGGCCATACCGGCAAGCAGATCCGCGACATCGTCAATATCGGCATCGGCGGTTCCGATCTCGGGCCTTTGATGGTGTGCGAAGCACTCAAGCACTATGCCGGTTCGACCCTGCGCGCGCATTTTGTTTCCAATGTGGACGCCACACAATTGGTCGAAACACTGAAACACCTGGATGCGGAAACCACGCTGTTCATCGTCAGTTCAAAGACCTTTACGACGCAGGAAACCCTGACCAATGCCCATTCTGCCCGGGCATGGCTGGTCTCGAAGCTGGGAGACGAACAGGCTGTGGCGAAACATTTTGCCGCCGTCTCGACCAACCTCGACGGAACAGCGAAGTTCGGCATCAATCCACAAAACGTGTTCGAATTCTGGGACTGGGTGGGCGGGCGCTATTCCCTGTGGTCAGCGATCGGGTTGCCCATCGCGCTTTATGTGGGCATGGACAAATTCGAGGAATTGCTGGGCGGTGCATATGCGATGGATGAACACTTTCGCAATGCATCGCCGGAAAAGAATATTCCGGTTCTGATGGGGTTGCTCAGCATCTGGTATGGCAACTTCTTCGCAGCAGGCTCCAACGCGGTGCTTCCCTACGACCAATACCTGCATCGCTTCCCCGCCTATCTGCAACAACTTGAGATGGAAAGCAATGGCAAGCGCGTGGATCGCGACGACAACCCGGTGGACTACGACACCGGCATGGTAATGTGGGGCGAACCCGGCACCAACGGCCAACACGCCTTCTACCAGCTCATCCACCAGGGTACGCGCATGATACCGGCAGATTTCCTCGCCCCGCTGAACAGTCAGAACCCGCTCGGCGAACACCACAGCATCCTGCTCGCCAACTGTTTTGCCCAGACCGAGGCACTGATGGTCGGCAAGACTGCCATTGAAGTACGCACCGAGTTGGAAGCGCAGGGCTTGCAAGGCGAGGAGTTGGAAGCCCTGCTGCCGCACAAAGTGTTTCCCGGCAACAAACCGACCAATACTCTGCTGTTCGACAGACTCGATCCGCACACATTGGGCATGCTGATCGCGCTGTATGAGCACAAGGTGTTCGTGCAAAGCGTGGTGTGGAACATCAACTCCTTCGACCAATGGGGCGTGGAACTGGGCAAACAGCTGGCAGGAAAGATCCTGCCGGAGTTAATCGACGTGGTTTCATCTGCACGGCATGATGCATCGACCAGTGGGCTGATCAGGTACTACCACGATCATCGCTAACCAATCAGAACCTCTCAAATTGCGGTTTCTGTGATTTCCAGATCTTCCGCGTAGGGTTTGCTGGGGTATTGAAACGCTATCGGACCGTCCGGTTGAGCATCGATAAATTGCCTGACAAACGGGTCTTTCGAGTCGGCCATTTCGGCAACGTCACCTGATGCAACGACGACCCCTTGATGAATAAAATACACATAATCGACTATCTTGAGTGACTCGGACAGATCATAGGTCACCACCACCGAGGTCACGCCGAGCGCATCGTTCAGCTTGCGGATCAGGTTGGCGATGGTGCTGAGTGAAATCGGATCGAGACCGGCGAACGGTTCGTCGTAGATGATCAGCGCGGGATCGGTGGCGATCGCCCGCGCCAGCGCGACACGGCGTTCCATGCCGCCAGACAGCTCGCTCGGCATCAGGTCACGGGCGTTGCGCAAACCCACTGCATGCAATTTCATCAATACCAGGTCGTGGATCAGTTCATCCGGAAGATTGGTATGCTCGCGCATCGGGAAGGCCAGGTTGTCGTAGACCGACAAATCGGTAAACAGGCCGCTCACCTGAAACATCATGCCCATTTCCAGGCGTATCTTGTACAACTCATCATTGTCTAATTCATGAACCACCTGTCCCTTGAACTTCACGCTACCGCGCGATGGCCGCAACTGACCGCCAAAGTGGCGCAGCAATGTGGTCTTGCCACATCCGCTGACACCGAGTATCCCGACGATCTTGCCGCACGGAATATTGAGGTTGATACCTTTGAGCACCTCATGCTTTCCATAGGCGAAATGGAGATCGTTAACTTCGATGATGTTTTCCGGCGTTTTAATCAATATCTTTCACTCCTGTGGCGGCGCTTCATACGTTAAAATACGGTCACTAGCTGGTTGTCCAAACCGGTGCATTCCGGAATTGTAATCCTCATCTCTTCAACCATGCCACCAAATTCACCCATGACATCCCGTTCAGCCCAACAGATACTTCATGATGTGTTTGGTTACGCCACCTATCGCGGAGAGCAGCAGGCGATCGTGGAACATGTTGTTGCGGGTGGGGATGCGCTGGTGTTGATGCCAACCGGCGGTGGAAAATCACTGTGTTACCAGATTCCCGCGCTGCTACGCCCGGGCACGGGCATCGTGGTTTCGCCGCTAATCGCGCTGATGCAGGACCAGGTGGACGCGTTGCGTTTGCTCGGCGTCAAAGCCGCTTATCTCAATTCAAGCCTGAATGCCGATGCTGTTCGCGAAGTTCAGGGCCGACTGCTGCGCGGCGACCTAGACCTGCTCTATGTCGCCCCGGAACGTCTGCTGATGCCCGGCTTTCTCACGCTGCTGGAACAGTTTCAGGAAAATTCGGCCATCGCGCTGTTCGCCATCGACGAGGCACACTGCGTCTCGCAATGGGGCCATGATTTTCGTCCGGAATATCGTGCGCTGACGGTTTTGCACGAACGTTTTCCCTTGGTGCCGCGCATCGCGCTGACGGCAACCGCCGATACACCGACCCGTGGCGAGATCGTCGAGCGCTTGGCGCTGGAACAGGCGCGCCAATTCGTATCCAGTTTCGATCGCGCCAACATTCGCTATATCGTCAAGCTAAAGAACAATGCACGCAATCAGTTACATGAATTTCTTAAACTGGAACATGAGAATGATGCGGGCATCGTTTATTGCTTGTCGCGAAAGAAAGTCGATGATACCGCTGCATGGCTGAAAGCTAAGGGACGAGATGCGCTCCCCTATCATGCGGGACTCGATGCTGTGACACGCAGCAAGAATCAGAGTCGCTTTCTGCGCGAAGAAGGTGTGGTGATGGTGGCGACCGTGGCATTCGGTATGGGGATCGATAAACCCAATGTACGCTTTGTCGCGCATCTCGACCTGCCCAAAAGCATGGAAGGCTATTATCAGGAAACCGGTCGCGCCGGTCGCGATGGCCTGCCCGCCAACGCCTGGCTGGCCTATGGTCTGGGCGATGTGGTAGCAATGCGCCAGATGATTGCCAACGGTGAGGCGCCCGAAGAACGCAAGAGACTGGAAAGGCAAAAACTCGATGCCCTGCTCGGCTACTGCGAATCCACCTCCTGCCGTCATCAGGCCCTGCTGCGTTATTTCGGCGAACAGCATCCGGGGCACTGCGGCGAATGCGACAATTGTCTGGAACCGGTAGAAACATGGGATGCGTCACAGGCTGCGCAAATGGCACTGTCCTGCGTTTACCGCACCGGACAGCGCTTCGGCTCGGCACATTTGAGCGATGTGCTGATCGGCAAGAGCACCGAGCGGGTGGAAAAGTTTAATCACCACGCCCTCTCCACCTTTGGAATAGGCAAGGAATTGAACGCCTCGCAATGGAGCAGCGTGTATCGCCAATTGGTGGCAGGCGGTCTGCTGGAAGCTGATAGCGAAGCCTATGGCGGGCTCAAACTCACCACAGCCGCGCGCCCGATACTGCGCGGCGAACAATCCCTGTGGCTGCGCCGCGATGCCGAACCAGTCATACGCAAGACGCAACGTGGTGAACCTTCTGTCCGGGGAATTAACAGGTCACGCGAACCCTTTTCCGGAGCGAATGATGATCCTCTCTGGCTCGCCCTCAAAGCCAAACGCATCGAACTGGCGCGCCAACAGGGGGTGCCGCCCTATGTCATTTTCCACGATAGCGCCCTGCTGGATATGCTCAAGCGCCGTCCCGCCACGCTGGACCAAATTGCACTAGTCAGCGGTGTCGGGCAGGCAAAGCTGGCACGCTATGGCGAAGAGTTTTTGAACGTGTTGGAGAAGTTTGTATCTGATTGAATTAGAATGACCAAAACATCAGCAATGGATGTGCCAACTTAATATGTGGCGGATTCAAGTTCGAAGTGCAACACCTAATGGTGGCTTGGTGTAGCGCACCGTCTTACCGAAGAATACCTCAAACGGAGTTCTGTATCCCAGCACTTTGCGTGGCCGATGGTTAAGGCGATCTACCGCCAATTGCACCT
>JBBRFZ010000127.1:0-7312 GCA_038241165.1 Burkholderiales bacterium
TGGTCTTCACTGTCTTGAAAGAACCACAAAAAACACACTTGCGACCATTCAAAAAGTTGGTCGCACAACTAAATACTGTATGAACCCCAGTAACCATAAGTATCTCCAAGGATACACTGGTTACGAAACGCCCTAATTACCTAAATTAAAGCCACACAAAATAAAAGATTTCTTGCCCCCGAATGGTGCGTCGATTGAAGGGCTCGCTTCAAAATGAGACGATACCAAGCCGGTTGAGCATTTCGAGATTGCAGGATATGGCATGTTGATCATGCATGGTCCGCCCCTAAGCTGTGATCAGATGATGAGGCTATTCATCAACCCGCCGATAAAGCCTTTACCGGATCCAACTTCCAGATTTCCTCGTTGTATTCCCGGATGGTTCGGTCGCTGGAAAACTTGCCGCTGGCTGAGGTATTGAGAATGCTCATGCGTGTCCATTGTTCACGGTTGCGGAAGGCATCCGCCGCACGCTGTTGCGCGTCGACATAGCTGCGGAAGTCGGCTGTCGTCATCCAATGATCGCCGTGTGAGGTCAGTGAGCGGATGATCGGGTCGAAAATATAGGGTTCGAACTGGTTGAAATGTCCCGAACCCAGCAGTTGTATCACCCGGCGCAGGTCTTCATCCGCCTCAATGATGGCGTTCGGGTTGTGTTGGGCTCTCCCGGCTTCCACTTCTTCTGCGGTCAACCCGAACAGGAAAAAGTTATCTTCCCCTACCTCCTCGCGCATCTCGATATTGGCGCCATCCAGCGTGCCGATAGTAAGCGACCCGTTCATCATGAACTTCATGTTGCCAGTCCCTGAAGCTTCCTTGCCGGCTGTGGAAATCTGTTCGGACAGGTCGGTTCCCGGGCAGATGATTTCCATCGCAGTCACACGGTAATTCGGGATGAACGCCACCTTGAGCAAATCGCCGACTGCAGGATCGCTGTTGATGACTTTCGCGACATTGCATACCAGTTTGATGATGTTCTTTGCCATCACATATCCGGGGGCTGCCTTGCCACCAATCAGCACGCAGCGCGGTGTACAGTTGCTTATGTCGCCGCGCTTGATACGGTCATAGAGATGAATGACATGCAGCACATTCAACAGCTGGCGCTTGTATTCATGGATGCGTTTTACCTGGACGTCGAACAGCGCCCGGGTATCGAAGGTGACGCCGCAATCCTTTTTCACCAGTGCTGCGAGGCGCTCTTTGTTGAATTGATGCGCTTCGTTCCATTGCACCCTGAATGCCGGATCGTCGGCATAAGGAGCGAGGCGCTTCAACTGGGCGAGATCGGTGATCCATTCGTCACCGACCTTTTCAGTGATCAATTTGCCCAGCGACGGGTTAGCCCAGGCGAGCCAGCGGCGCTGAGTGACCCCGTTGGTTTTGTTGTTGAACTTTTTGGGCCACAACTCGTAAAAATCGTGAAACAGGGTCTGTTCCAGCAATTGCGAATGCAGCGCTGCGACACCATTAACCGAAAAACTGGCAACGATGGCCAGAAAAGCCATCCTGACCTGGGATTCTGCGCCCTCCTCGATAATCGACATGCGCTTCAGGCGATCCGTGTCTCCGGGCCAGCGTTGTGATACCTGGGTCAGATAGCGCACATTGATTTCCATGATGATCTCAAGCGGGCGCGGCAACAGGCTGGCAAATATTCTCACCGGCCACTTTTCCAGTGCTTCCGGCAACAAAGTGTGGTTGGTGTAGGCAACCGTGTTGCTGGTAATCGCCCAGGCCTGCTCCCATGACAATCCCTGTTCATCGATCAGCAGTCGCATCAGTTCCGGAACGACGCAGGTCGGATGTGTATCGTTGAGCTGGAAGTGGTTTTTCGCTGCAAAATCGGTGAAGTCCTTGCCGTGCCGTTTTATCCAGTCCCGCAGAATATCCTGCAGACTCGCGGAAGCCAGAAAATATTGCTGGCGTAGACGCAATTCCTTGCCGTTTTCACTGGCATCATTCGGGTAAAGCACCATCGTGATGTGCTCGGCATCGTTTTTGTTGGCGACGGATTCCGTATAGCTTCCCGCATTGAATTCGCCCAGATCGAATTCGTCCGTCGCAGCCGCATGCCATAGTCGCAGGGTATTCACCGTCCCGTTGCGGTAACCCGGCACAGGGACATCATAAGGTACGGCAAGTACATTTCGTGTGCCTACCCAGCGTACGCACAACTCTCCGCCAGAACTGTGATAGCGTTCGGTGTAGCCGCCGTAGCGAACCCGCCGGGTGAACTCGGGACGTTCCAGTTCCCATGGATTGCCGTCTCTCAACCAGTGGTCTGGTTCCTCGATCTGGTTTCCGTTTTCGATATGCTGGCGAAACATCCCGTATTCGTATCGGATGCCGTAGCCCGTAACCGGTAACCGCAAGGTGGCGCAGCTGTCGAGGAAGCAGGCTGCCAGCCGACCCAGACCGCCATTACCCAGCCCCGCATCCAGTTCGTTCTCCGCTATTTCTTCCAGCACGATTCCGAGATCGTACAGCGCACGGGTGGTTTCATCCTGTATGCCCAGATTCATCATGGCGTTACCCAGTGCCCGGCCCATCAGAAATTCCAGTGACAGGTAGTAAGCACGCTTGCAGTCGCTTTCATCGTACGCGTAATGGGTGTTTTTCCAGCGCTCCATCAATCGGTCGCGTTGCGTATAGGCCAATGCGGTATACAGGTAATGAACGGATTTGCAGTTTCTGTCCCGCCCTAGGGTGTGGCTGAAATATCGCCGAAAATCCGAGCTGATAGCACCGTTATCCATGCCCAGCGCGGGCAGTTCGGTAAGCGAGTCAATGGGAGCGCTTTGAATTACCTGTTTGTGTGCCATCAGTTATCGATTCTATTTAAAGTGATTTGTACGACTGCGTGTGTATCATCATATTTCAAAATGACGAAAAAGCTAAAGCAATTTTGATGCCAGTTTCACCGTTATCCCTATCGTCCCAAAACTTTCAGGTACACCGCGCGGTAAGCCTCGGCACTGGTTTTCCAGCTGAAGTCCTTGGACATGCAATTGTTACATAACGTCTTCCATTTGAGTCGGTCATGGTAAAGATCGACGGCGCGCTGTATTGTGGCATACAGGTTTTCGGCGGTCATGCCGATGAATGAAAAGCCACTGGCACTGCCGTCCTTGAGGGTATCCGGGGCGCAATCCACCACCGAATCGGCCAGGCCGCCCGTCGCATGCACGACCGGTGGCGTGCCGTAGCGTTGGCTGTATAACTGGTTCAGGCCACAGGGTTCAAAGCGGGACGGCATGACGAAAATGTCGGCTCCTGCCTCGATTTGGTGCGAGAGTTCTTCGCTGAAACCGATATGTACGCCAATCTTGCCGTGATGAAGATGTGACAGGTTACGCGCGGTCATTTGCATCTGTGCATCACCGCTACCCAGCATGGCCAGTTGAACAGGTAACTCACTCAGCAGTGGAGCGATCTCCAGCAGCAGATCCAACCCCTTCTGCTCCGTGAAGCGGCTGACCACGCCGAGCAAGGGTACGTCCGGTTCGATACTCAAGCCCATTTTTCTTTGCAGTGCCTTCTTGTTGGCGGTCTTGCCGGCCATGTTTGCGCTGCTGTAGGACTTGGCAAGATATGGGTCGTTTGCCGGATTCCACTCATCTGTGTCGATACCGTTGAGTATGCCGGTGAGGCCGGCATGGCGGGTAGTCAGTAAACCCTGCATGCCGAAGCCGAGCGATTCCTGTTGAATCTCTGCTGCGTAATTCGGGCTGACGGTGGTGATGTGATCGGCGTAGAACAACCCCGCTTTAAGGAATGACATGTTACCGTAAAATTCCACGCCGTTGATGCTATAACAGGACGGTGGCAAATGCAGCTCCTGCACTGTCTCGACCGGGAAATTGCCTTGAAAAGCCAGATTGTGGATGGCGATGATACTGGGTACTGCTCCCGGTGAAAAATGCAAATAGGCGGGTGCAAGGCCGGTTTGCCAGTCGTTGCAATGCACCAGATCCGGATGCCATTCCAGTGGTGTGGCGTCGCTGCCCAGCACTGCAGCCACCCTGGAGAGCAGGCCGAAACGCATTGCATTGTCGGACCAATCCTGACCCTCGGGGGATTGATAAGGGCCACCCTCGCGCTGATAGAGAACCGGGCAATCCAGCACCAGCAACGGAACATCACTGGCCATCGTGACAGACAGTAGCCGGGCCATCGGGAATCCGGGCAAATCGTCGAAATTTGCGATAACTTTGGGCTGGGCAAGTTGCCCGATGATTTGACTATAGCCAGGCACCAGCACGCGCACATCCACCCCGATGGTACGCAGTGCGGCGGGCAGCGCAGCGCTGACATCGGCCAGTCCGCCGGTCTTGATCAGGGGAGCAATTTCGGAAGTTGCAAACAGGACTTTCAATTCGGGCATTTCAATTATTCTTTCAATACCACTCGCACAGCGTGACGAGCGGGGGCGTTATTATTGATGCTGCCAATGAACGGATTTGTTGTCTCATTGCGCCGGTTTTCCAGGCGATTCTCGATGCCGTTATGCGTTCGATATGAAATCAATCAGGGCATCAGGCCAAAAATCAAAAAAGCTGATGCAGGGAGGCACCGATTATAACGCAAGCTTACGTTAAATCCACGGTTCACCATTCGTGATCAATAAAAGTTGAAGGTATAAAATATATCCACGGCATCCTCTGTCCCGGTGCGGGTGACGATGTTGATACGCGGGGTCAGCGTGTAGGTGAATACGGCAGTGCTGCCAATTTCGTTCAGGCTTTGTTCGTAACTGATGCGGGCCCGTGACGACAGCTGCTTGCCGACAGTCAATTTCTGGATCGGCTGGGAATCCGCTCCTGTCTGCTGGCTCAGCGAAATCTGATCGACGCCCAGCGACTTGCCCAGTTGCCCGTTGGACTGTCCACCCAGTATGCTGCCGGCGGCGGCAAGCAGCAAAGCAGAATCAACCCCGCTGGTATCCGGCACACGCCCCAATACGATCCAGGACAATTTTTCCGCGTCCGGCACGTTGGGTGTGGATACCAAACGCACTATCGGGTGACGCACCGTGCCGGTTACTTCGACCCCTGCTTCGACATCCAGACCCTTGCGCACAGCGAGGATGTTCAACCCGGGATCATCCAGCGGCCCCTGAAAATTGACGATACCACGTTCGACCTGCAAGCTCTGTCCATAGGCATTAAACACCGCATCCTGCGCCGCAATGCTTCCGGTCACGTGCATCAGTTCACCCGGTTCGCCGTGCATATTGAGCTGCCCGGCCAAACGTCCCTCGAATCCCGCTGCGCGTATATAGAAGTGGTCGCCCAAATTCAGTATGGCATTCACCTTCGTCGGCGGCCCTGCCCGGCTGGAGGGTTCCTGTCCGACGATATGCACGTCTTCGGAAAGGCTGGGACGATCAGTGACGGGTTGATTGATCAGGCCGGCATCAGCCTTGATGTTGCCATCCAGTATCAGTATTTTATGGACATATCGTGCATGTCCCGTGCCCGAAGCAATGATCCAGCGGTCGGCGCGTTGTGCCAATGGCAAGCGTTCTGCGGTGATTTTCAGATCGCTGCCATCACCTTTCAAATCGATCTGCCCGCTTGCGATCAGGCTACCGGAACCAGCGGGCAAGCGGTAGTCCGCGAGCAAACTGTCGCTCGGCGAAGCCAGATAGGGTGCCGAGAAGGACAGGCGATCGATATGCACGGCATCCGGATCGAAGCGTGCTCTCAATTCACCCTGCTCCAGGCGGATTCCCTGATTCAGAAATGCCAGACTCAGCGCGTCTCCCTGCGCGTCTCCCTGCAAGCGGGGAGACGCCAGCGTGCCGGTCAGGTCGGCATCAAGGTTCAGCCTTCCGCCGCTTTGCAGGTTGCTGTCCAGTATCGGGCCGAGCCAGGACAGATCATCCGAGTGCAGATGCAGATGTCCGGCAAGCAGTGCATGTGGCAGGAACGTCCAGCCGGTTTCGGTGTGCGTCAGCGGCATGCTGGCCTGTAACTTGACTTCGCCTAGATGCTCGCCGCTGGCCTCCAGTCGAGCATGCAATTTATCCTGCTCTGCACGCACAGACAGTTGCATGTCGCGCAATCCCAGCGGCCGGTCTCTATTCCCATTCACTATCCAGTCGCCGCTTTCGCGGTGTATCTGAAATTGGCCGTGCAGATGTTCGTCCGCCGTCGCGTCCCAAGCGCCGCCGACACGCATGGTATCGAATTGATGCATGTGACCGGATTCATCAGGCACGGGTTGGTTTTGCAGGGGTTGATTCTGCTGTATGTTCACCGCGCGCACATTGAGGCCGGTAAAGTGCCCGGCACTGTGCCAGCGTTGCGGTGTCCATTGCATGCCGGAAAACTGGATTTGGCCGTCGGCAAAAGCTGCCTTCGCGGTGCCGAGCTGAATGGAATTCATTGCCAGCGTCAGCGGCACCGGCTGCAACAAACGGAACGGCAGTATGCCTTGTGCGGATAGTTCATCGATTTCACCGCGCCATTGCATGTTTTTCCAGCCCTGCACCGGATCGCTTAAGCCGCCGTTCATTTTCAGCTTCAGCTCTCCGGATACTCCCTGCCCATGATCGATGTGTGCCGATGCAAGGAGGTTGTGATGCGCCCTGCTGCCTTTCAACTCGATGCTGGCCTCTGGAATATTCATCGCACCGCTACCCTGATACCCCGTCATGCCCAGATTCATTTGCATATTGGCTGATGACAGATCGCCGCTCCCATCGAGCGCCGCGATGCGCTGTCCGCCGGGTAGCACGAGCTTGCTTCCACGGGCGGAGAACTGTAGTCGTGGCTGCGTAATACTGCCGGACAGCACGGCATGCCCCGCCAGTCGGCCGCCCATTCCCTTGCCGAACTGCTCAAGCCTGGGCGCATCGACAGTCAGTTGTGCCCGGTCTGCTTGTGTGTCGTGCGTCACCTCCAGATTCAGATGATTTTCACCCATACGCAATGCCAGCGCGCCTGTTGCATGCTGCATCCCGGAGAATTCGACATGGCCGCTGCCGCTGATGTCGTGTTGCGCAAAACGACTGTGTGACATATCGAGCTGCAACGTACCCTGGACTTGCGGTGAAAGTGTGCCAGATATTTCCAGTCCAATATTCAAATCGGTGGCAGGGGTGGCGGCGAACTCGGAAAGATTCAGCTTACTCAACCGGCTGGAAAAGCTGAACGTGCGTCTTCGGCCCAGAGCCAATTGTCCATGCCCGCTGAGGACGATACCGCCGCGCGTCACCCGCAAGCTGGACACTTCTATCCGGTCGGCGCGACGATTAAGCTCGCCATGCAGGTCAAGCGTCCCATCGCTGAGTGTCACGACGGCA
>JBBRFZ010000128.1:0-7139 GCA_038241165.1 Burkholderiales bacterium
ACTCTTCGCTGAGTTCACGCTGCATTCAAGTCTATTCCCCGCTGCTGACACACCAGCTTTTATAGCTCCTATTGAGGCTGCCTATGAGTCACGAGACTATGCTCGAGCTATTCGAGAAATCATGCGCCTAACTGACCTTGCCAATCAGTTCGTAGACAAGCACAAGCCTTGGGAACTTGCAAAACAGGAAGGCCAGGAAACTAGATTACACGAGGTATGTACGGTCGGCCTCCAGCTATTCCGCCTGCTCTCTCTTTATCTCAAGCCCATCCTGCCCAAACTTGCTGAAAATGTCGAAGCGTTTCTCAATATCGTTCCTCTGAAATGGAGCGACCAATTAACATTTCTCCCAGATGGGCACCTCATCAACGCCTATCAACATCTCATGGCCCGCCTCGATCCTAAACTGATTGAAGCGATGGTTGCGGCGAATCAAGAGTCCCTCTCCCCTACCCCCTCTCCCGCCAGCGGGCGAGGGGAACAGAGTCATTCCGAACAGCGGCACGCAGTCCATCAACAACAGGAGACAAAGAAAAAAATGGAACAAGCCGAAAAGGATTTCGAACCATTTATCAGTATTGACGACTTCATGAAGATCGACCTGCGTGTCGCGAAGATCGTCAATGCCGAGCATGTCGAAGGTGCGGAAAAACTATTGAAGCTAACGCTGGACATCGGGGAGGAGAAAACCCGCACCGTGTTCGCCGGAATCAAGTCGGTTTACGATCCGGAGAAACTAAAGGGCCGCATGACGGTGATGGTTGCCAACCTCGCGCCGCGCAAGATGAAGTTTGGCCTGTCGGAAGGAATGGTGCTGGCGGCTTCCGACGAAACGCCGGGATTATTCATCCTGTCGCCGGATGACGGTGCGCAGCCCGGCATGCGTATCAAATAGCCTGCGCGACAAAAGTAAAGAAAGCTTTTAGCCACATAGCCAGCGACTTTGCTGCCGTATTTTGGCAGCTTAGTCGAATGGCTAGTAGTTTCATCAGAGGGCACAGAAAAAATGTGCGGCCGTACCCCAGTGTTATACCCGGCAATACTCAAAATCACTGAAATCTCTCTGTGTGCTCTGTGTTCTCTGTGGCCAAGTTTCGATTTCCATAATCATTGACGTTCCAATGTTCGGAGCATACGCATGGACTACGACATCCTGATAATCGGCTCCGGCCCCGCCGGACAACAGGCCGCGTGGCAGGCTGCGCGCATGGGCAAGCGCGCCGCAATCATCGAGCGCAAGCCCAAGCTTGGCGGGGCGGGACTGCAGACCGGCACGATACCCAGCAAGGCGCTGCGCGAAGTGGCCTATCTGCTGTCGCGTTCAGGAGGAATGCGCCAGGCACTCGCGCCGGATAGTCGCAACCGCCATGGTTTGCTGGCCGATGCGGTGCGGCGCAAGGAAGTCGTGATCGCGCAGCAGGAGTCTGTCATCCTGCAACGGTTGCTGCGTTCGGGCGTGGCATTGATCCCGGGTGAAGCGTCATTTGCCGATGCCCATACCATTCAGGTAAGCGATGCCGCCGGCAATGTCCGCAAGATTTCAGCCGAGGCCATCATACTGGCCACCGGTTCCCGGCCGCGCCGTCCTGCCGATATCCCGTTCGACAAGAAGACCGTGCTGGATTCGACTTCCATCCTGAACCTGCGCCACCTGCCGGACAGCCTGACGGTTGTCGGCGGCGGCGTCATCGGGTGCGAATTCGTGTCGATATTCGCGGCGCTGGGCGTCAAGGTCAGCGTGGTGGACAGCCACGCGCAATTGCTGGAATACCTGAGCGAGGACGTGGTCGGCGTGCTGGCTGACAGTTTCCTCGGCATGGGCGTGGAATTCCACATGCTGGAACGTGTCAAGGAAATTCGCCGCGAGGGAAGCGGCACGCTAACCTTGTTGGAAAGCGGAAAACAGATACACAGCGATGTCGTGCTGTATGCGCAGGGCAGGCAACCGAACAGCGAGAAGCTGCAAGTCGAACATGCCGGTATTGTCGCCGAAGACGGTTGGATAGAAGTGAACCGGAATTTTCAGACCAGCGTGCCGCATATTTACGCCGTGGGTGACCTGATCGGTCGCCCTGCGCTCGCCTCGACCGGAATGGAACAGGGCCGCGCAGCAGTACTGTATGCCTTCGACCGCGAGCAGCATGTCACGGCCGAGAATCTGCCGATGGCGGTCTATACCATTCCCGAAATCTCCTACGTCGGGAAAACCGAAAAAGAGGTGCAGCAGGAAAACATTCCCTATCTGGTCGGCCGCGCGAATTTCAAAGACAGCGCACGCGGACAGATCATCGGCGATGCACACGGCTTGCTCAAACTGGTCGTGGACAGGCGCGATGAAAAACTGCTGGGTGTGCATATCGTCGGCGAACAGGCCAGCGAACTGATCCACATCGGGCAACTGGTGATGAACTTCAATGGCACGGTGCGCGATCTGGTCAGCAACGTATTCAACTATCCGACGCTCGCGGAATGCTACAAACTTGCCGCGATGGATTGCATGCACCAGTTGAAGCAGCTAAAGCACAACTAACCACCGCATCATTTTTTCTTGCTGATCGCGGTGAGTATGCCCTGCAGTATCGCCGTCGGCGTGGGCGGGCAACCGCTTACCATCACATCCACCGGAATGACGTTGGAAACCCTGCCGCAACTGGCATAGCTTTCGTCACCGCCCTCGGGCAAAAAGATACCCCCGCCGCAGGCACACTCGCCGATCGCCACCACCAGCTTGGGTTCCGGGGTGGCGTCATAAGTGCGTTTGAGTGCGGTCACCATGTGGCGCGACACCGGGCCGGTAACCAGCAGCAGGTCCGCATGGCGCGGACTGGCGACGAACTTGATGCCCAGTCCTTCGATGTTGTAATAGGCATTGGTGACTGCCTGGATCTCCAGTTCGCATCCGTTGCATGAGCCGGCATCGACATGGCGTATGTTCAGCGCGCCGCCGAACATACGCAGTATTTCCGCGCTCAACCGCTGAGTCCCGACACGCATCGCCTCGTCCGGTAGTGGTGCGGCCTCTGTCTTGATGCCCGTCTTGATGATCTGTTTGAATAGTTGATACATTTATGAGAGCCTCTACAAGTCCTGGCCTGAATAGCTCAGATTGAACGATTTGTTGATCAGCGGAAAATCCGGCACGATGTTGCCCATCACCGCATGTTCCAGCACCGGCCAGTTTTGCCAGGAGGGGTCATGCGGATGCACGCGTGTCAGATCACCCTGTGCATCGGTGTGTATCGCCACCAATACCTCGCCGCGCCATCCTTCCACCATGCCCACACCGAAGCCGAGCGCCGGAAGCTTTTCGAGCGGCACCGACAATGTGTGGTCGTGTATCAGGTTGGTGAGTATCGCTCTTTGCAAACGCAATGACTCAAACAACTCATCGAAACGCACGATGACACGCGCAGCAACATCCCCGTTGCGATAGGTCGCCATGCGCACGTCGAGTTTGTCATAGGGTGCGCAGGGAAACTGCACTCGCGCGTCCCAGGCCAGCGAACTGGCGCGCCCGGCCAGGCCGCACAGGCCAAGCTGCGCGGCGAGTTTGGGCTCGACGCGCCCGGCCCCGATGAAACGATCCTGCATGCCGGCATGTTCTTCGTAGATACTGCGCAGAATGCTCACCTCGCGCTCCAGCATGGCACATTCATCGAGCAGCGTCTGTTTGCCCGGTTCCGGCAAATCGGAGGCCGCGCCGCCCGGAATAATCCGGTCCATCAGATAGCGATGCCCGAACAGCGCGGCATTATTGCGCAATACCTGCTCCTTCAAAATCCAGAACTGCGCAAAGCCGAACGACAGCGCGACATCGTTGCCCAGAAAGCCGAGATCACCCAGATGATTGGCGATGCGTTCGCGTTCGAGGAACAGCGCGCGCAACCACAGCGCCCGGTCCGGCGGCGTGACCCCTGCAATACTTTCCGCCGCCATCGCATACGCCCAGGCGTAAGCGACCGTACTGTCCCCGCTTACCCGTCCGGCAAGTTTGGCTGCCTGCTGCACATCCAGACTCTCGAAGCGCTTTTCGATGCCTTTGTGGGTGTAACCGAAACGTTCCTCGAGACGCAGCGTTGTTTCCCCGACCACCGAGAAACGAAAATGTCCCGGTTCGATGGTGCCCGCATGCACCGGACCCACCGCAATCTCATGCACGCCCTGCCCTTCCACATGCACGAACGGATATGCATCCGCTTCATCAGTGCGACTCTGTGCCGCGTCAAAATCCTTGCGCAACGGAAAGCTGCCGCCGCGCCACGCGCCGTGGCGCAACCATTTGCGATGATCATGGCCTTCTTGCGCATATATGCCGAGCAGGTCATATGCCGCGCGTTGCATGCGGTTGGCCACCGGAAATATCCGGCTGACATCGGGATAATCAGGCAACTCGGCAGGCAAAGGCACATTCAAACAAATCAAACCCTTCTCATTGACCAGTGCGATATGCAAAGCGTATCCGGCACCTTGTGCGCGATCATCGCTGCCCCACAATGCCACCAGCCTGCCACCGCCGTCCTGCACGTTCTGGCAGATCGGTAGCAGATCGTCCGGCTTGATCTTGCCCGACCAGGCGGGAATCGCGCCGGCAAGTTTGTTCAAGTGCAGATTGGGATGTGTTATCGGCATCGTTTTATCCTCCCAGCAAGGCCGCTGCCTGGCGATACCAGTCGGCCAGATATTGTGGCATATACAGGCCAAGTATCAGCACCAGCAGCAGATGTGCGAACACCGGTACCAGCGCCGGCTGGTGCGGCAGGCGGCGCGCGGTGGTCTCGCCGAACACGATGGGCTGTATCTTGCCGAATATGGAGGCGAACGCGATACCCAGCGCGGCCAGCAGGAACGGCGTGGTCCACGGATAGTCGTGCATGGCGGTGGTAATGATCAGGAATTCGCTGGCGAATACACCGAACGGCGGCATGCCCAAAATTGCCAGCGTGCCGAGCATTAATCCCCAGCCCACCGTGGGACTGATCTGTATGATGCCGCGTATGTTTTCCATCTGCTGTGTTCCGGCTTTTTGTACCGCATGGCCGACTGCGAAGAAGATTGCCGATTTGGTCAGCGAGTGCACGGTCATGTGCAGCAGCGCCGCAAAGGTGGCGACCGGCCCGCCCATGCCGAAAGAAAAGGTGATCAGCCCCATGTGCTCGATCGAGGAATAGGCAAACATGCGCTTGATGTCCTTTTGCCGCGACAAAAACAATGCAGCCACCACCACCGACAAAAGACCGAATCCCATCATCAGATTGCCGGCGAAGTGTGTGCCCAGCGAACCGTCGACCAGCACCTTGCAGCGCATCACCACGCACAATGCGACATTCAACAGCAAACCCGAGAGCACCGCGGAGACCGGGGTGGGCCCCTCCGCATGAGCATCGGGCAGCCAGCTGTGCAGCGGCACCAGGCCAACTTTGGTGCCGTAACCGACCAGCAGGAACACGAAGGCCAGCTTGAGCACCGTGGGTTCCAGTCCGCCTTTGACCTCGTTCAAATGGGTCCACAGCAGGGCCGTGCCGCCCTCGCCGAGCACGCGCTCGGCGGCGAAATACAGCAGGATGGTGCCGAACAGCGCGAGCGCGATACCGACACCGCACAGGATGAAATATTTCCATGCCGCCTCGATGCTGGCCGGTGTGCGGTACAAGCTTACCAGCAGCACGGTGGTCAGGGTGGCTGCTTCCATCGCCACCCAGATGATGCCCATGTTGTTCGAGGTCAGTGCCACCAGCATGGCCAGGGTGAACAGCTGGTACATGCTGTAGTACAGGTGCAACATCGGCGTGGTGAGCCTGCCGTGATGCTGTTCGATGCGCATGTAGGGGCGCGAGAACAATGAGGTGGTGAACGCAACGAATGCTGTCAGCGCGACCAGAAACACGTTGAACGGGTCGATGAAAAATTCCTCGCCGAATGCGACCTGCGGCCCCGAGTCGATCACGCGTATGGTCAACACCACAGCCGCGACAAAGGTACAGAAACTCATCACCGAATTCAGCTCCGCCGCCCAGCTGCGCGAACCGAATGCGGCCAGCAAAAGGCCGCCTGTCAACGGAGTGAGCAACAATGCCAGGAGTTGAAGATCAATCATCCTTGAGCTTTTCCATGTGGGAGATATCGAGGCTGTCGAAAGTCTCGCGGATCTGGAAGAAAAAGATACCGAAGATGAAGGTCGCCACCAGCACGTCCAGCGCGATGCCCAGTTCCACCACCAGCGGCATGCCGTGCGTGGCGCTGGTCGCCGCAAAGAACAATCCGTTTTCCATCGCCAGGAAACCGACCACCTGCGGAATCGCCTTGCGCCGCGTCAGCATCATCAGCAGGGACAGCAGCACGCTGGCCAGTGCGATGCCGATCAGCCCGCGCGTGACGCTCTCGGAAAGTTGCGAGATCGGCGCGGCCAGATTGAAGGAAAAGATCACCAGCGCGATCCCGACCAGCATCGTGGTCGGAATGTTGATCAGGGTTTCGACGTCCCATCTCACATTCAGTTTGCGCATCAAACGATGCAGCAGCCAGGGCAAGAACAGCACCTTGAGCACCAAGGTCAACCCGGCGGAGTAATACAGGTGGTGCTGGCCGGTGGAATACGCCACGATGAAAGTGCTCAGCGACAACACCAGCCCCTGCCAGGCAAACAATTTGATCAGCGACAGGATGCGCCGTTGCGACAACATCGCGAATGCGATCAGCAGCAACATGGCCGCGAGCAGATTGATGAGTTGAATGCTGAGGCTTATCGGCATATGGGGGCCTCTAAAAATTCAGAGTTCGCACAAATGCAAGGCGCGGATAAAAGTTTGCCGCACCGCATATCGGGTATATGCAAGCAATAAATTTTTTCCGCTACGCAGCATAACCAGCCATTTGGTCGGCGTTTTTGGCGACTTAGTGGAATGGCTAGTAGTTCCATCAGTAGGGATGAAATGTGTATTTTTTAGTGGTTCCCATCAGGCACCCAGCAGGATGTGGATCAACAATCCCAGCACCGCCAGCAAAAATGCGGTGCCCAAAAATTCCGGCGCGCGGAAGATACGCATCTTCGCGAGCAGTGTTTCCAGCAATGCCAGTGCGGCGCCTGCCAATACCAGCTTGACCAGCAACGCGATGATGGCCAGCGGCATGGCGCGCCAATC
>JBBRFZ010000129.1:0-7110 GCA_038241165.1 Burkholderiales bacterium
ACCCGAGGAGTTGATTCTCTCCGCCAGTTCATTCCGTCCGCAGTGTGTCGGACTCAATGTACCGCGAGGAATCTGGTGCCACATCACGGGTACCGATCTTGTCCGCGACCGCGACGGCCAGCATTATGTCCTGGAAGACAATTTGCGATGCCCATCCGGCGTGTCTTATGTTCTGGAAAACAGGCAGATACTCAAGCGGACTTTACCAGTCGCATTCGAAGCATCGCGGGTGCGTGCGGTGGACGATTATCCCGCGAGGCTGCTGGAGACACTGCAGTATCTTGCGCCGGAACATGTGTCATCACCCAATGTCGTGGTACTGACGCCCGGCATGTACAACTCGGCCTATTTCGAGCATTCGTTCCTGGCCCAGCAAATGGGTGTGGAACTGGTGGAAGGCAGCGATCTGGTGGTAATGGACGGTTTCGTTCACATGCGCACCACGCGCGGTTTCCAGCGCGTGGATGTGATCTACCGCCGGATCGATGACGATTTTATCGATCCGAAGGCATTCCGTGCAGACTCCGTGCTGGGAGTGCCCGGTTTGATCGATGTGTACCGTAACGGCAGGGTAGCGTTGGCAAATGCGCCCGGCACCGGGATTGCAGATGACAAGGCGGTGTATGCTTACCTGCCGCAGATTGTCAAATATTACCTGGATGAAGACATGATCCTTCCCAATGTTCCCACCCATATCTGTGCGGATAAAAAGGAACGTGAGTACGTGCTGGCCAATCTGGACAAGCTGGTGGTCAAGGCTACCAATGAATCGGGCGGGTACGGCATGCTGGTGGGACCTCATTCAACAAAGGCGCAGCAAGCGGAATTCGCCGAACTGATCCGCAACAACCCGCGCAACTATATCGCGCAGCCGACTCTGGCGCTGTCCCGGGCACCTGTCCTTGTGGAAGATCATTTTGAGGGACGGCATATCGATCTGCGCCCTTACATACTTTATGGCAAGGATATTTATGTCATGCCCGGCGGCTTGACGCGTGTCGCCCTGAAAAAGGGCTCACTGGTGGTTAATTCTTCGCAGGGCGGGGGCAGCAAGGATACCTGGGTGTTGAGCGAATGAACATACTGCAAATGAATACAAGCGGGAGTAAAGCAATATGCTGAGTCGTGTTGCCAATTCGATTTACTGGATGAGCCGCTATCTGGAACGTGCAGAAAACGTCGCGCGTTTCATCGATGTCAATCTTAATCTAAGCCTGGATATGCCACCGGAATTTGGCGAGCAGTGGGCACCGCTGGTGAACATAACCGGGGATCACGAACAGTTTGCAAAGCGTTATGCCGAGCCTACCCGCGAGAATGTCATACACTTTCTTACCTTTGATCGTGAGAATCCCAATTCCATCTTGAGCTGTGTTCGCCATGCACGCGAAAACGCACGCTCGGTCAGGGAAATCATTTCGTCGGAAATGTGGGAGCAGGCCAACCGGTTTTACCTGCTGGTCAAGGAAGCTGCCGCGAACAAATCCGCGCTGAACAATCCGCATAATTTTTATACTGACGTAAAAATGGAGAGTCATCTGTTCGATGGCATCACCGAAGCTACCATGTCACATGGCCAAGCCTGGCACTTCCTGCAGATGGGTGAATTGCTGGAACGGGCCGACAAGACATCGCGCATATTGGACGTGAAATATTTTATCCTGCTGCCGGATGCCCAGGCCGTCGGTACAACCATAGACAACATCCAATGGTCTGCACTGTTGAAATCGGCAAGCGCGCTGGAGATGTATCGCAAACACTCCAAACAGATCGATCCGTCCAAGGTCGCCGATTTCCTGATTTTGAACCGCGACTTTCCGCGCTCGGTTCTTTCCTGCCTTGATCGTGCCGCAGATTCGCTGCATGCCATCACCGGATCGTCCCAGGATGCCTTCAGCAACAAAGCCGAGCAAGGATTGGGCAGATTGCTGGGAGAATTGAATTACACGCAAATCGACGAGATCATACACGGTGGCTTGCACGAATTTCTGGACAAGCTGCAAACCCGTCTGAACTGGATCGACGATGCACTATTCGAATCTTTTTTTACGCTGCGACCCTTGACAGGCAACGCTGACCAACCGCAATTTCAATCTCAAGCTTAAAAATATATGACATTTTGCGCTGCTATCAAGATCAGGGATGGCCTTGTCGGCGTCTCCGATACGCGTCTCACTTCGGGTACCGAACGCACCACGGCCCGCAAGGTGACCATCCATCAGCACGGCCAACATTCCATGTTCCTGATGACTTCCGGATTACGTTCGGTGCGCGACAAGGCGCTGACCTACTTCGAGGAAGTGATCGAAGAAAAAGACACCAACTTTGACAAGTTGTACAAGGCCGTGAACGCATTCGCTGAACAGGTGCGCATCGTGGCCAATGAAGACAAGGAAGCGCTCAAGGAAGCAGGGCTGGATTTCAACCTGTTTTCCATCATCGGGGGCCAACTGGAGAACGACAAGGAGCACAAACTCTACATGCTTTACCCGCAAGGCAACTGGGTGGAGGTGGGACAAGGATCTCCCTACTTTCTAATCGGTGAGTCAAGTTACGGCAAGCCGATCATCGACCGGGTGCTGCGCTATGATACATCGATGGATATGGCTCTCAAGGTTGCCTATCTCGCATTCGATTCGACTCGCATCAGTGCAGTTGATGTTGATTTTCCCATCGATGTCGTTCTTTACAAGCGTGACTCCTTCGAGATCGTCCAACATCGATTCGAGCGCAAGGACCTGCAACATTTGCCCGAATGGTGGCAGGAAACGTTGCGTAAGTCGGTGGAAGAAATGCCGGACGAATGGGTAAACCTTGCCCTTGATAAACTTTTGCCGAAATAACCGTCCGGCTCATGCTGTTAAAAATCATCCATCGCACCCGCTACCATTACAGCCAACCGGTGTTTTTGGAGCCCTTCACCGTCAGGCTCCGCCCCCGTTGCGATGCCAGCCAGACCGTGCGCAGCTACAGCATCGATGTCACTCCCGGTCCCAGCGGCTTGACCCACTGTCTCGGACTTTACGGCAATAACACCGAAACAATCTGGTTCAGCGGACTGCACGACAATTTGCTGATTGAAGTCCATACAGTGGTGGAAACCCATCACGGCAACCCGTTCGATTTTTTTGTAACCGACCCGACCGCGCTTGCGGTACCGCTTGAGTACCAGCCGCAACTTGCCCGGGTGCTCGGATATTATCGGGAACGCCAAAGTGACCATCCCATTTTGGCTGCTTTTGCCCGGGAAATGATGCTGGCAGCCAGAAACGAAACAATCCCGTTCCTGACTATGCTGGCGGAAGCGATATACCAGCGCCTGGAGTATGTACTGCGTGAACAGGGTGATCCGTGGACCCCTGAAGAGACACTGACACAAGGGAGGGGATCCTGCCGTGACTCTGCAATGCTGTTCATCGACATCTGCCGCAGTGTCGGAATTGCCGCCCGTTTTGTCAGTGGTTATTGTATCGGCGATGCAGCCGCTGGCGGAGATATGCATGCCTGGGCCGAGGTATATCTGCCGGGCGCCGGTTGGCGGGGCTTCGACCCGAGCCGTGGATTGTTGGTGAATGACGATTATGTCGCAGTGGCAGCCGGCCAGCTTTCCCAGGATGCCGCCCCGACCTTGGGAAGCTTTCGTGGAGATGCGGAATCATCCATGGATGCAGAGATAATTATGAGTTTGGTGGAGAACGACACCGTTAAAAGTTAGAGCACACGGTGCTCATGCTGCCCCCTTCATCATCACCGGGATGCGCCGTGCCCCGAACGCCTTGCTGAACTTCCCGTAACGCCCGGCGATTTCGGCATTGCAATCCGGACAATGTCCGTCTGGCATAAGGCGGTATTGTTCAATTTCATACCAGTCGCGTACGATCAGGCTGCTGTTGCAGGATGGACATAGTGTGCTATCCCCCGAGCGGTTATGCACATTGCCGGTATAGACATACTGAAGTCCCGCATCCATGGCGATCTGCCGTGCCTGTACCAAAGTGTCCGGTGGTGTAGCGGGGATGCCGATCATTTTGTAGTCGGGATGAAAGGCGGAAAAGTGCAGCGGCACCTCCACACCAAGTTCCTTGGCGATCCATTCGCTCATCTTGCCGATCTCGTGCGCGCTATCGTTAAGACCGGGGATCAGCAGTGTGGTCAGTTCGACCCATACATTGGTTTCCTGGCGCAGGTATTTCAGTGTGTCCAACACAGGCTGCAGGTGCGATCCGGTCTGCTTGATATAGAACTCGTCGGTGAACGCCTTCAGGTCGACGTTGGCGGCATCCATCCTGGAGAAGAATTCGCGGCGCGGCAGGTCATGTACATAGCCCGCCGTAACGGCGACAGTCTTGATGCCACGCTCATGACAGGCATCTGCGACATCCATCGCGTATTCGGCGAAGATCACCGGATCGTTGTAGGTGAAAGCGACGCTTTTGCAGCCGAGCTGTTCGGCGGTACGCGCGATGGCTTCCGGGGTGGCCTGGTCGACAAGCTTGTCAAAGCTGCGCGATTTGGAGATGTCCCAGTTCTGGCAGAATTTGCAGGCGAGGTTGCAGCCGGCCGTGCCGAATGACAGGATGCTGCTGCCCGGATAAAAATGATTGAGCGGCTTTTTCTCAATCGGGTCGACGCAGAAACCCGAGGAGCGTCCGTAAGTGGTCAGCACCATCGCGTCATTGACACGACCGCGCACGAAACATGCACCGCGCTGACCTTCGTGAAGCTTGCAGTCGCGCGGGCACAGGTCGCACTGGATGCGCCCGTCATCCAGCTTGTGCCAGTATTTGGCCGGATATTGTTCAGCGATGCTGATAGCTTCATCCATGCCGGTATTCTTTCGATTGTCCGGCCACATGATTTTCGGTCTCGCTCCATTTGGTCACGCTATAGCGTGACAGTTTCACACCTTCAGCCCAGAAATCATCGGGCAATCCGGCCTTGCGTCTGAGCATCGCAAGAAAGTCGCGCGGTTGTGCGAGATCCTCCCATACTTGCGGCAGGAATGTACTGCGATAGCGGCCATACTCAAACACGATGCCATCCACGCCCGGGCGCATTTGCGCCAGCGCATCGGCCTCGTCGCGAACCTGCATTTCCTGTGATCTGGAAAGCAGCGAGATCTCGACAGTAGTGATGTCGAGCTCTTCTGCGCTTAACGGCTTGAAACGCGGATCGCGAAGCGCGGCGGACACGGCATTGCTTTTGACATCATCGAGCAGGGAACGGTGCGCTTGCAGCGAGCCGATGCAACCGCGCAGCTCACCGAACTGGGTGAGCGTGACAAAACACGCGCCTTGCTCGACAAGCCACGGTGCGGATTCTTCCGCTGTATGTGACAGGTTCAAGCTGCGCGCAATAGCTGCACGTGCAATCGGCAGCAATACATCACCACGTTGATCTGACATGTATATTCTCCCTGATAATCAAGTCGCGTGGGTAAATGCAAACGCGGCATAACCCACCACCTGTTCATGAGACCCCGCGGTGTCCCCGGAGTTTCGCAGATCGAGCAAATGAGGCGCGAGGTGATACTTCCGCGCCGCGACGATCAGACCGCTTATCGGTGTGCCTCCGCATGCATGGTCATGAGCGATGGGCTGGCGCAGATCCAGAATGGACTGTGCGGTTTCTTTGTCCACACGCTGCGCGGTGGCGTAGGGTAAATAGTGGGAAAGGTCGGAGCTGATCACGATCAGTGTTTCCTCGCCGCCCCACACAGTCTCCAGCACCTCGGCGACTTCCTCGGCGGTAGCCATGCCGACTGCCAGCGGCAGCAGGGTGAAATCGGTCAGGATGCTTTGCAGGAAGGGTAGTTGCACTTCCAGCGAATGCTCCAGCGCATGTGCCTGGACGCTGATACCGACTTGCGGCAGATGGGCGATGGCGCGCGCGCCGGCAGTGTCCAGCATCACGCGGCCCAGCGGTGTGTCAAAAGCATCCGCGCCAGACAGTGCCAGACCCCGCACCGAGACGCGATGAGTCGGCCCCAGCAGAACCACGCGACGGATACCGGAGGCGACCGGGAGAAGCGTGGCATAAGCGGTGGCGGCAATCGCACCGGAATAGATATAACCGGCGTGCGGCACGATCAATGCTTTGGGAATCAGATCAGACGGGCATGCCTCGGCCAGTAACTGTTGCACCTCATGTGCAAGTTGCCGGGTATCGGCGGGGTAGAACATGCCTGCAACGGCAGGCTGACGGACGGAAAGCATAACGTACTCCATTCATGCAATAACAACTAAATGAGGGCTGAATTGGCAGAATCAAGGGAGGATGAAAGCAATACAATGCTGCATTGGGCACGCCAATAGGGTGAGCAGGGACTGAAAAAGTTAAGTTTTATGAGGCATATCCATGGTTCAAAAAACTCTCTGAACTTGGCTATTACTTCAAACTCCAATCTTAAGTTATCCAGTGTTGTTCTGTGATTTATGTCACATACAAACATGGATGAATCATCTATGCTGAACAGCATGAAAGGTACAGATGACAGGGCAGTGAAAGATTCAACTCGACCCTGTTGTGAGCATCTGAATAATGATTTGGGTTAGATGGGGAGTCACGTACCGGTTTTGTTAGGGAAAGTTCAAGTGCTATCAAACAAGAGGTTGTTTTGGTTGCGCTGGCGTATTTCTACAACCTCTCTTTTAAGGAGACGATGATGTTTAAAAAATCTTTGATGGTGTCTGCATTGGCAGGTGTCTTTGTGTTTAGTACAGGATTTGCTTTGGCGGCCGATCAGGATCGCACCCAACTACAGGATCGCGACCAAACCAAAGATCAAATCCAGGATAAGACCCAGGATCAAACCAGAACCCGAGACAGGATATTTGGTAGTCAAATGATGACACAGCAGGAACGCAACGAATATCGTGCCAATATGCGTGCTGCCAAATCCGTGCAGGAGCGTGAGCAAATCCGTGCCGAACACCACGAACGTATGAAAGTGCGAGCCAAAGAACGCGGTGTGACTCTCCCGGACTATCCTCCGGCAAGAGGCGGAATGGGACCAGGCGGTGGAATGGGACCAGGCGGTGGTAAGCGCTGATCGGAATGAGTGTTCAGGAGGTATAAAGCCATCCCACCCGGCAACCGAATCCTGGTTGC
>JBBRFZ010000130.1:0-7083 GCA_038241165.1 Burkholderiales bacterium
GGTTGCCGTAGCAACCGCCATTTTCCACTTCAATGCCAATGTGATTCCAGTGGTTTTTGCCGGTGGCCTGGCCGACATGGCAATCAAATTTCCAGTGTAATCATGAAGGAAAAATCATGACATTCGTTAGTTGTTGACGCTTTTACTTTGCTAGGTTATGTTTGCTTGTCGAGGACAAAATCATTAAAAGAAATCAAAAATTCATTTGTTCCCGATCCGTACTGATGCCATCCAGACGCACAATAACAAGAGGAGAAAAACATGAAGTTGTACGCACGGAAATTTGTATTGTCCGCATTTGCCGGTATCCTGGCATTGGGAATGTCCGCAACCAGCCACGCACAGGATGTCAAAATCCTTAAACTTTCCCACCAATTTCCAGCATCAGTCGATTTCCGCGATCAACTCGCGCACAAATTTGCCGAGGAAGTCGAGAAAAAAACCGGTGGTTCGCTGAAGATCGAAATCTATCCCGGCAGCTCAATGATGAAACCCAAGAGCCAGTTCAGCGCGTTGCGCAAAGGCATTTTGGACATGTCGGTGTTGCCACTGGCCTACGGTAGTGGTGAAGTACCCGAAGTCGGCCTGACCCTGATGCCGGCACTGGTCCAGAGCTATGACCAGGGTCTGCGCTGGAAGAATGCCCCGATCGGTAAGGAATTGGACAAGATTCTCGAAGCCAAGGGAATCAAGATCGTAACCTGGCTGTGGTGCGCCGGCGGCATCGTCAGCCGCGACAAGCCCATCGTCAGTCCAGACGATGTGAAGGGCCTTAAAGTCCGCGGTGGAGACAAAACGATAGACCTGATGCTGCAGGGTGCCGGCGGTTCCTCCCCGAACATTCCTTCGAGCGACATCTACAGCGCCATGTCCTCAGGCGTACTCGATGCAGCGGTTACCTCCAGCACTTCGTTGATCAGTTACCGTCTCTATGAGGTCTCCAAGTCCGTGACCACGGCGGGTGACAAGACGTTCTGGTTCATGTTTGAACCGTTGCTCATCTCCATGGACACATGGAAGTCGCTGACGCCTGCCCAACAGAAGGTGGTAACGGAAGTCGGCACATCGCTTGAACCCTTTGCCATGGCCGGTGCAAAAAATGATGACAAGCGTCTCGGCGAAGTTTACGCCAAGGCTGGTGTCAAGGTCGTTGAAATGCATCAGGCTGACTTTGACAAGTGGTTGGCCGTTGCAAAGCGGACTTCTTATGAAGACTTCGCCAAGGATGTGCCGGACGGCAAGAAGCTGCTAGACATGGCTCTTTCAGTCAAATAATCATGGGAACCACCTCCCACCACGGCGCCGGCATGACGCCGGAGCAGGTGGGTGGCCGATCCGTCTGGCGCAGATTCGCACAGACGGTCAAGGGCTTCAATGTCCTGACCGGCTATCTTTCCGGCATTATCATAGTCGTCACCAGCGTCATCGTCTGCTACGGCGTCGTGATGCGTTATTTCTTTTCATCCCCGATAGACTGGGGACTGGAAATGTCCATTTTTCTGCTTATCATCGCCACCTTCATGAGTGCCGGCTATACCCAATTGCAGCGTGCCCATGTGGCCATCGAAGTGCTGGATCATGTCCTTACTCCGCGCGCCAACCGGTGGCGCTACCTTGTCGGCGATGTACTGTCGCTGGTATTTTGTGCAGTACTGACCTGGAATTCCTGGGAATTCTTTCATGAGGCATTCCAGGACGGCCGGGTAACGGGCAGCACTTGGGGTCCCAGGCTTTGGATTCCCTATATCTTCATGGCGATCGGCATGACATCGCTATCCCTGCAACTTCTGGTGCAGATCGTGGACACCCTGGTCGGCTGGAAAGGAAGACCGCATGTGACCGGGCCCCAATGGAAAGAATAAATACAGGGTTGAAAGAATAATGGACACCAGCACAATCGGTTTGCTTTATGGCGGCATCACGCTGCTGCTGCTTTTTTCCGGGATGCCCATTGCCTTCGCGCTGGGCCTTTCCGCTCTCGGCTTCATAATGGTGTTCATGCCGGCACCGATGATCGGTTCCGTGGCCGAAACCATATTCTCCGAACTGAACAACTTCACACTGCTTACCATACCGCTGTTCGTGTTGATGGGTGCTGCCATCGGCAAGACCCGCGCGGGTTCGGATGTATACAATGCCCTCAACTCATGGATGTACAAAATCCCGGGTGGCCTCGGGCTGGCCAACGTGTTTGCCTGCGCGGTGTTCGCCGCGATGTGCGGCTCCAGCCCTGCGACCTGTTCCGCGATCGGTTCATCGGGAATCCCTCAAATGGTCAAACGCGGCTATTCGGATGGCCTGTCCGCCGGGATTATCGCCGCAGGCGGCACACTGGGTATCCTGATTCCGCCCTCCATCACGCTGATCCTCTATGGTCTCGCCTCCGAGCAATCCATCGGACGACTGTTCATGGCCGGCATCGGGCCGGGATTGCTACTGGTCGTTTTGTTCGCTATCTGGGTGATGTTGAAATACAGCATGGAGCGTAAATTTGCGTTAGTGTCGCTCAGTGCGACCAAACATGCGATCACGGAAAACGAACACTACTCCTGGCGTGACCGCATGGAGTCGCTCCCGCGTCTGCTGCCTTTCTTAATCCTGATCGCGGCGATCATGATCGCCTTGTACGGCGGCTTGGCCACGCCCTCGGAAGTCGCGGGCATCGGTGCGGCCGGTGCCGTGATTATGGTGATGACGGTATATCAATGCTGGAAAAAAGAAGATATCAAAGCCATTCTTTCCGGCACGGTCCGCGAGAGCACAATGATCATGATGATCATCGCCACCTCCGCGCTGTTCACCTTCGTGATGAGCTACCTGGGCGTGACCCAACAGGCTGCAACCTGGCTGGTCGGTTTGGGACTGTCCAAATGGGCTTTCTTCTTCGGCGTAAATATTTTCATCGTCATGCTGGGTTTCTTTCTGCCCCCGGTCGCCATCATACTGATGATAACGCCGATCATACTGCCATCCCTGAAGACAATGGGAATAGACCTGATCTGGTTCGGTATCATAATGACCATACTCATGGAAATGGGCCTCATCCATCCGCCGGTCGGACTCAATCTGTTCGTGATCAACGGCATCGCGCCGGACATCAAGCTGAAAAACATCATCTGGGGTACCCTGCCCTTTATCGGGCTGATGGTGCTGGGAATAGTAATCCTGTGCCTGGTTCCCGACATCGCCATGTGGCTACCCAACCATTTTTACAAGGGCAGCTGACCTACCTGGGGGTTGCGTTTCGTACGTGCCTGCAATGAGATTTGCTAGCCTTGCTGCTTTGTGGCACGAAGTTCATTGAACTTTGACGGAGCAGCAATGTAATATACTGACCAACGATCTTCTGCATTTTCTTAAACAACGAACATACACAAGGCGCTCATGGCCTGAGTCTACGGTGGACCCATTTAAGCGAACCGGACAGAACCTCTTTATTTGAAGAGCCTGCTCATTGCCGCAGTCATCTTGTCTATCCAACCCAAAAGCAGGCATACGAGAAACAGGACTACGCCTATAACCATTCCTATTCCAAGTGCTGCAGCAGTCGAATTCATCGTTTATCTCCTGGTTAACTTCCAAAATAAATCGCCACCAACCGGTACTACTGAAAACCTGATATCTCCACCATTACTGCAATGTGCCCGTCTTTAGCTAACTTGTATTTATGTTGGCAAGTGGCGGTTAGGCCCTTGAAGAAGATATACAGGTTTCATCAAACAATTATGGGATAGCTCGATTGGCGAATCAAAAGTCTGTGCTTTTTTTTGTAAAAGTCGGAAGCAAAAGTTTGCTGCACTTTGCTTCCACACCCAATACTAATGGTTTGGCTACGAAAAATACAGACACTTACCTTTTATTGCATTTATATTTGTATCAAAACATTTCCGGGAAGTTATCGACGATATTTTTTGTTATGCTCGACTTCATTGATGAATCAGCCTCTGCTCAGACGTTGGACAGCCCACAGGTGTTCTGATCAGACAAACATCAATAACCAGGAGAATCCAACCATGGAAAACAACTTGTATTTCAAAATAATGATCGTGTTTTTCGCACTCGCGGTTCCGATAGCAATCGTGTTTACAGTTTGGAGAACCCTGTTTGCCGGGTTGAATTCAATATCAAAAGTTAAAAGGGGTAATTCGCCCGAAGACACCGCAGAGGCAGAACAACTTCAATCCGAACAAAGCAAGTCTGCAGGCAATAAAGCAGATTGATAAATAATAATACTGGCTTCACTGCCCTGAAGGGCGGCGTTTACCCAATGAGCCCTGCCGACCACCTCCAACTCGTTGCTTTTCCAGAATGACCAATGCGATTCCCCCGAGAATAGCCAGAGACGACAATAGCAGGCGCAGGGTTATGGGTTCTCCGAGGAAGACCACGCCACCCAGGGCCGCAATGACCGGAACACTGAGTTGCACTGTCGCCGCCTTGGCGGCTTTCAATGCGGGTAATACGGTGTACCAGATGGAATAACCGATTCCGGAAGTCAGCGCGCCCGACGCAACCGCGCACCAGAATCCGGCGCTATCCAGAGAGGCGCGGTCAACCATCAATATGCTCAATGCTGCGGCGACAGGAGCAGCGCGAATGAAATTTCCGGCCGTTACCCTGAGGGGATCTCCCGCACCCTTGCCGCGCAGGGAATAAACGCCCCAAGCAACCCCTGAGGCCAGCATCAATATGGAACCGAGCATGGGCGGCGCAGAAAGCCCGGGCAACAACAGCCCGACCAACCCGGCAAACGCGATCACAAGGCCGGCCAGTTGCAGTTTCAGCAAACGTTCCCCCGCCCAGATGCCATGGCCTATCATCGTTGCCTGTACGGCGCCAAAAAGCAGTAGCGCGCCCATTGCGGTGGGTAAACTGACATAGGCATAGGAAAGCAAGGCCGCGTAAACAAACAATGCCAATGCCGATAGCCAGTTGCCCCTGCCAACCTGTGTGCCGCGACTCATGCGCACGATCAGCCACAGCATCAACGCGCCGGAGATTAATCGTATTGTGATGAAACTGGCCGCATCAATACCGGTTTGCTTCAGAGCAGTCCGGCATAGAAGTGAATTACCCGCGAATGCGATCATGGCCAGCGAAGTGAGAAAAATCATGCGTGGATATGGCATCAAAGATTCCTTTAGCAGTATTGCTCAAGCGATGTGTGGATCGCGATAATAAATGACAGGAGAAACGTGAGCCAGCTTCACCCAGGTATTACTCCACTGGGTTATGTCTGTCGGCACGCTGCATCGATCAGTTGGCGGGCAAGAGTCACCGGTTCGGGCAACGCGGGCAGCGCGCCACGCGAAAACCATTTTGCATCTTCTATTTCCGACGGATCAGGATTGATGATGCCCCCGACGTAGTCGGCAAAGAATGCCACCATCAAGGAATCCGGAAACGGCCAGGACTGGCTCCTGAAATACCTGAGGTTGGTGATTGCTATACCGACTTCCTCGTGGACTTCACGAATTGCGCATTGCTCCAGGGTTTCGCCGGCTTCAACAAACCCGGCCAATGCGCTGTATATACTTGGCCTGAAACGCGGGCTGCGAGCAAGCAATAGTTCATCGCCCCGACTGATCAGCACCATCACAGCCGGGGAAATTTTAGGGTAAGCAACAAGGCCGCATGCCGGGCACAACATGGCAAACTGCCCGGCTCTGATGGATGTGGGAACGCCGCACTTGCCGCAGTAGCGGTGATTTTTCTGCCAGTCCAGAAGTTGAATGGCGCGTCCGGCCAGATAAATTTCCTCAGCGCCAGCCAGACTGAACAGGCTGCGGACCGGCATCAGTTCCCCGGAAATGTTTTCCGGGATCTTGTCCAGGTCGACGGCATAGCAATGCATCCCCTGCCATTCCCCGACCAGCAACGCGTTTTCCGGATTACCGAAATCCGATGCCCGTCCTCGCGGAAAAATATTTCCGCCGCTCCTGTCAATTGCCGTAAGCAACTGATTTTCGCATCTGAGCAGCCAGTAGTTCAGTTCATTCATCTGCGCTTTCTCCCGCGCTGATTGAGCAGGTAAACGGCAAGGATGGCGAGGACGACAAGGCCAGCAATGAGTACGGGTGCCCAGGAGCCCAAGACGGCGGCGCGGGTATAAAGGTCGAACAGCAGATAGGCCCAACCTACCATGGCTAAATAAGCGCCGGCGAGCACAACCGACAGCGTCAACCATGCGGGCAAACCCAACAGATACCCAACCGCGCTGCCCAGCACCGGTCCCGTCATCCAGAAGGGGAACCAGACGAAAATAAAGAGCCCGGCAATGCCGTAGTGGTGCACCTTGTCGTGGTGATGTTCGGCGGCGGCCTGCGTTCTCTCAAGAATGGGCCTCAGTCTTGGAAATTCAGCCAACTTGCGCATGCTGAAAACAAACACCGGATAAAACAGCAACACCATCACAGTTTCCATCCATATGATCACCGGAATCACGAAGGCGTGTCCGTAACCGGCAGCGTAGCCTATGGACATGGACACGAGCATGCCAAACATCATGTCTGCGATACTCATGGCGCCGATGATGCCGGAAGTTTGCGGAGACCAGAAGGCAACCACTCCCATGGTGATGAGGCCTGCAAGCGCAATGGCAATACCAAGCAACAGGATGCGCCCTTCGGTCGTTTTGAACAACTCCCGCCAATCCGGCTTGGGTGGTCGCTCATCGGTAGAAATCATAGATGCCTTGTTCGAATTTGTTTTGCCGCAAAAATTTACCACACCTGGTGCATTATCAGGAATTTACCCGGGAAATCCGTCTTTCCCGGCCCGCATTATGGAAACAGTTCAATTATTCGCTAAATGCTTGAATGTTGACAGCAGATACTTTGCCATGGGCTTTGCATCGGAATCAAAGTTGCTTGAACAGAGTGTACCGGCAGTAACTGCCGTAACAGGTTTTGCTGCCATAGTCATGCTGCTTTGTGGCAAACTAGCGACTGTACAATCACCTCGACATTACTACTTTGCAACCCTACGAACTATTCATCGGCCTGCGCTACACCCGTGCCAAGCGGCGCAACCACTTCATTTCCTTTATTTCGCTGATCTCCATGCTGGGCATGGCGCTGGGTG
>JBBRFZ010000131.1:0-7054 GCA_038241165.1 Burkholderiales bacterium
GGCTGGGGCATGACTTCGGATATCGGCGTATTGTTCCAGGGCACTCCCAAAACCAGCCTGGTAGCCACATGCGGAGCAGCAATTTCCGGAACACCAGCCTGCACCCAGCTCCAAAGCGACGCAGCCGCGGAAAACACCAAGTTGCAAAACGACCTGCGCAACTTCAAATGGTGGCCGGTGGTTTCGGTCGGCATTTCTTATCAGTGGTAAGCGTCGATCCGGAAATAATTTACAGGCAGAAGTAATCAAGGGCGGGAAATCCCGCCCTTTTTATTTCGCCCCGCGCTGTCGCGTTGCGTGAGCAAAATTCCCCAATCTTTTCAATTCCTGCAATAATCACGGCTGCGAATTAATCAATTTGAAAGTGAGCAGGTGAAATGTCAAATCAGGATGAGTTGAAGCGTGCGGTCGCAAGGGCGGCAATCGAATATGTACCGTTCGATTGCATCGTCGGTGTGGGAACCGGCTCCACCGCCAACTTATTCATTGATGAACTGGCCAAGATCAAACACAAGATACGCGGCGCAGTCGCAAGTTCGGAAGCTTCAGCGAAACGTTTGCTCGGACACGGCATCGAAGTGTTGACCCTCAACGAGGCGGGCAGCCTGCCGGTGTATGTTGACGGTGCGGACGAGATCACCAGTCATCTGCACATGACCAAGGGCGGCGGCGGCGCGTTGACACGCGAGAAGATCGTGGCGGCAGCCAGCAAAAAATTCATCTGCGTATGCGACGCCAGCAAGCTCGTGGATGTGCTGGGCAAGTTTCCGTTGCCGGTGGAAGTGATTCCGATGGCGCGCAGTTCGGTGGCCCGCCAGCTGGTTGCGCTGGGCGGACAGCCCAAGTTGCGCGAGGGTTTTACCACCGACAACGGCAACATCATCATTGATGTGCACGGCTTGAGCATCATGAATCCGGTGGAACTGGAATCCACACTGGATCACATCGCCGGCGTGGTTACCAACGGCTTGTTTGCGCGCCGCGGTGCCGACGTGCTGTTGCTGGGCACCGCAGAAGGCGTGAAAACGATGACGATTTAGCAAGGGCTGCTTGGTAACTGTCATACTCGCTTAACAATTACCGCATACCCTGTACAGTTGCATATTTTTTTAAGGAATACACCATGTTGAGCAGCAGTGACCATATTTCCCGCCAGTTCGACGCCGAACTCGAAGCCATCCGCGCCCATGTGTTGCAGATGGGCGGACTGGTTGAGAGCCAGGTCAAGAGTGCCGTCGAGTCACTGGTCAGCGGCGACGTGGCACTGATGACGCGGGTGATCAACGATGACCATCGTGTCAACGGTATGGAAGTCAAGATAGACGAAGCCTGCAGCCAGGTGATCGCGCTACGCCAGCCGGCTGCGGGCGATCTGCGTCTGGTGATGGCGGTGATCAAGACCATCACCGATCTGGAACGCATCGGCGACGAGGCCGAAAAGATCGCACGCATGGCCAAGCTGTTGTCGCAAAAGCAGGGACTGGCCATTCCGCGTTATCAGGAAATAAAGCACGCTTCCGAAATCGCGCTTGAAATGCTGCGCAAATCGCTGGACGCGTTTGCGCGCCTGGATGTGGTGATGGCGGCCGAGGTGGTACGGCAGGACGAACAGGTGGACGAGGAGTTTCGCGCCATCATGCGTTACCTGATCACCTTCATGATGGAGGATCCGCGCACCATTTCCACTTCCCTGGAGATACTGTTCGTGGCCAAGGCAATCGAGCGTATCGGCGACCATGCAAAAAACATGTCCGAGTATGTCATCTACATGGTCAAGGGACGTGACGTTCGCCACGTCAACGTGGACGAGATCGATCGCGAAATCAAGTAGCAATGCAGCAATCCATCCTCGCCGCCGTCGACCTGGGCTCGAACAGTTTTCGGCTGCAGGTGGCACGGGTGGAAGGAGACCAGCTCTACATGCTGGACGGGTTGCGCGAGCAGGTGAGGCTGATCGAAGGCCTTTCCAAAGACAAATTTCTTGATGCCGATGCGCAACAACGCGCCCTTGCCGCGCTGGGACGTTTTGCCGAACGCCTGCGCGACCTGCCGAGTGTCGCGGTGCGCGCGGTGGGGACCAACGCCCTGAGGGTCGCCAAGAACGCACCGGACTTCATCGTGCAGGCCGAACATGTGCTGGGTTTCCCGATCGAAGTGATCTCCGGACGTGAAGAGGCACGCCTGATTTATCTTGGTGTAGCGCATGGCCTGCCAAAGTCGGAGGACAATCTGCTGGTGATGGATATCGGCGGCGGTTCCACCGAATTCATCGTCGGAAACGGCCTGACGCCGTTCAAGATGGAGAGCCTGTACATGGGCTGTGTCAGCTACAGCACCGATTTTTTCCCGGAAGGGAAGATCACCGAACGCAAACTCGAAAAGGCCGAACTCGCCGCCCGCAGTGAAGTGCAATCCATCGCCGCCGACTATAAAGGGCAGTGGCAATATGCACTGGGTTCATCGGGTACGGCCAAATCCATCGCCGAAATACTGGAAGCAAACGGCTACAGCAAGAGCGGCATCACGCGCGACGGATTGGAGAAGCTGCGTGCGCGTCTGCTCAAGGAGAGTGATGTGAGCAAGCTTGATTTGCCCGGCTTGCGCCCTGATCGCGCAGCCACGCTGGCGGGAGGCTTCGCCATCATGTATGCGGCTTTCCGCGAGATGGAAATCACCGTGATGCAACCCGCACTCAGCGCGTTGCGCGAAGGTGTGCTGTACGACCTGTGGGGGCGCTTCCACAACAATGACATGCGTGATGTGACGGTACAAAACTTCATACGCCGCTATAGTGTTGATGTGAACCAGGTTGGGCGTGTGACCAGACTGTCGCATATGTTGGCGCAGCAGTTCTTTGGCAGTGATGCGAGCGAATCTGCGCTGCATGTCCTGGGCTGGGTCGCCAGTTTGCATGGCATAGGCATCAGGGTGGCACACAGCGGCTACCACAAACATACCGCTTACATACTCGCCAATGCCGACATGCCCGGTTTTTCCAAGAAGGAACAGGCCAGGCTGAGTTTGCTGGCGCTGGCACATCGCGGCAATCTGAAAAAGCTGCAGGGAATGTTGAACGACGAAGAGAACTGCGTACTCGCGATGAGTCTGCGTTTGGCCGTGCTGTTTTACCGCAACCGCAGCGACATCACGCTGCCCGATATGCACGGGCGGTTCAGCGGTACCAAGTTCCACCTTGCGATCGATCCGGACTGGCTGGCACAAAATCCGCTGACCGAAACCGCGTTACAGGATGAGGTGAAACAGTGGAAGACTTTGGGAATCAGTTTGCAGATCGTCGAAGAATGAGAAACCAGAGGCAAGGTTCAAGGGGCAAGGGGCAAGGGGTGTGTAGGTTGGGTTAGCGGGTTTTTGGTGTAGCACACACAATCACCACAACGGGGTGGGGGGTGTTTTGGTTGGGTTTTGGTTTTTCCCCCCAAACCCAAAAACACCAAAAGGGGGGGGGGGACCCCCAAAAAACCCGCTAACCCAACCTACGATTTTTCCAACACTTCGCTCAACATCCGCGCCACGCCGACTTCCCATGAGGGCAGGTTGAGATCGAATGTCTGCCGCAGCTTCCCGGTATTCATCCGCGAATTGTGCGGACGTTTGGCGGGGGTAGGGAAGGCGCTGGTGGGTACCGGCATGATCGCATTGGGTGGCACCTTGATGTCGACGCCGGAACGCGCCGCGAAATCGATCACGAAGCGTGCATAGCCGTACCAGGAAATCTCGCCGCCGGCAACTAAGTGATAAAGTCCGGACACCTCCGGCCGCTGCAGCGCGGACCTGATCGCATGGGCGGTGACATCCGCCAGCAGGTCAGCGCCGGTGGGCGAGCCGATCTGGTCATCGATGATGTTGAGGCTGTCGCGTTCCCCGGCCAGCCTCAACATGGTCCTGATGAAATTGCCGCCGCGTGCACCGTACACCCAACTGGTGCGTAGAATCAGGTGGCGACATCCGGATTGTTGTATCAGTTGTTCCCCTTCCAGCTTGGTCGCACCATACACATTCAGTGGCGCTGTCGCATCGGTCTCCAGCCAGGGTTGGTCGCCGCTGCCGTCGAACACATAATCGGTTGAATAATGGATCAGCCAGGAATTGGCGTGCAGCGCTTCTTCTGCCAGCACGCCGGGTGCCAGCGCGTTAACGGTGCGGGCCAGTTCAGCCTCGCTCTCGGCCTTGTCCACCGCGGTATAGGCAGCCGCATTGACAATCACATCCGGCGCGACTGTTCGCACCGTTCGCGCGAGCTCTGCCGGATCGGAAAAATCGCCGCACATCTCGCGGCTGGCCGAATCCAGTGCGATCAGCTCGCCCAACGGCGCCAGACTGCGCTGCAGTTCCCAGCCGACCTGGCCATTTTTGCCGAACAGCAATATCTTCATTCCAGATTATCCATTAAGCCGTTCGCGTCTTGACGAAGCCACTGATGGTTATGTAGGAGTGCAACTTGTTGCGCGATGTCTCATTAGATCGCTCGACAAGTCGCGCTCCTACAACGATGTTTCCCCCTGGTGGATTTTCTGTGTTCATCCGGCCAACCCCACGTAGTTCTTTTCCATCCACTGCCGGTAGGAACCCGACTGCACGCTGTTCACCCAGTCCTGATTGTCGAGGTACCACTGCACGGTCTTGCGGATGCCGGTGTCGAAAGTTTCGGCGGGCTTCCAGCCCAGTTCGCGCTCAATCTTGCGCGCATCGATCGCATAGCGGCGATCATGACCGGGGCGGTCGGTTACAAAGCTGATCTGTTCGCGGTAGTGCTTGCCGTCGGCTCGCGGGCTCAGTTCATCGAGCAGTGCACAAACGGTATGCACGATATCGAGATTGGCTTTTTCGTTCCAGCCTCCCACGTTGTACACCTCGCCCAACCTGCCTTTTTCCAGCACACGGCGGATCGCGTTGCAGTGATCCCCGACGTACAGCCAGTCGCGGATCTGTTGGCCGTCTCCGTAGACCGGCAACGGCTTGCCCGCCAGCGCGTTGACGATCATCAGCGGGATCAGCTTCTCGGGAAAGTGGTACGGGCCGTAGTTGTTGGAACAGTTGGTGGTCAACACCGGTAGGCCGTAGGTGTGATGATAGGCGCGCACCAGATGGTCGCTGGCGGCTTTGCTGGCGGAGTAGGGGCTGTTCGGTTCGTAGCGATGAGTCTCGCCGAACGCCGGTTCATCCTTGGCGAGTGAGCCATACACTTCGTCGGTGGAGACATGCAGAAAACGGAAATTTTCCTTTTCCTCGGTAGCCAGACCAGACCAGTAGGCGCGCACCGCCTCCAGCAGATGAAAGGTACCGACGATGTTGGTCTGGATGAAATCCTCGGGACCGTGTATCGAACGGTCCACATGACTCTCCGCCGCAAAATTGATCACTGCGCGCGGGCGGTGTTCGGCAAGCAGTTCACCCACCACAGACGCATCGCCGATATCGCCGCGCACGAAAATGTGGCGAGTATCATCCTTGAGCGTGGCGAGATTTTCCAGGTTGCCGGCGTAAGTCAGCCTGTCAAGATTGACCACGCCCTCGTCGCTTTGCGCGAACCAATCCAACACAAAGTTGGAACCGATAAAACCTGCACCGCCAGTCACTAATATCATGTTGTTTACCACCCCGAACGAGGCACGTTATATTCAAAATGAAGAGTGATTATATTCGATACACTCAGTCAGCCATACATGCCAATGCTGCGCACAACTTATCCAATTCAATTGCAGGAACCACATTCACATTCTGGCCGAGCGGATAGCCCGTTTCTACCGGTGCTATGACATAAACCTGTTCCAGCCCCAAGTCACCTACTGCCGACCAAAAGCCCTTGGTCAAAGTCGGCGCACTGGAAAACTTGATCTCAAAACCGATTTTTTTATTGCCTCGTTCAGCTACAACATCAACTTCAGCTCCGGCTGCTGTCCTATAAAAGGAAAGCTGCCACGGGGATGGTAACAGCTGCGCCATCTGCTCCAATACCCACCCTTCCCAAGACGCCCCCACCACGGGGTGGCCCGAAAGATCTTCCAGGCTGCGCAAACCAAGCAGCGCATGCAACAGGCCGCTGTCGCGCAAATATATCTTGGGTGATTTCACCAGACGTTTGCTCAAATTGGTGTACAACGGCGGCAGCCGACGAACCATATAAGTTGCTTCAAGAATATCCAGATAATGTTGCACCGTAGGTGCCGAAACACCAAATCCCGAGGCAAGCCGGGATGCATTCCACATTTGTCCATGCAAATGAGCCAGCATCTGCCAGAACCGTCGCAATGTGGTACCGGGAACCCGTATGCCGAAAGCCGGAATGTCTCTCTCCAGATGGGTGACGATGAACGATTCGCGCCAAGCAGCCGAGGCTTCATCAGTGTCGGCCAACCAACTCAACGGATACCCGCCGCGCAACCAGAACGAAGGCAATTGGGCAAATGTTGGCCGAACCTCACTTACATCGAAAGGGGATAGTTCATGAAAGGAGATGCGCCCCGCCATCGATTCCGAAGTCTGTTTCAATAATTGGTGCGAAGCTGAGCCCAACAGCAGGAATCTCCCCGTGCGGCGATTGTCATCAATCAGCGCCCGCAAAATCGGAAACAGTTCGGGGCGGCGTTGTATTTCATCCAGCACAACCAGACGGTCGGCATAACGCGACAGGAAAAGCTCCGGGTCAGCAAGTTTTGCAAGATCGGACGGACGCTCAAGATCCAGATACAGGCTGCCCGCACGCTCCGCAGTGATCGCTCGCGCGAGCGTAGTCTTACCCGCCTGGCGCGGCCCGAGGAGTCCAACAGCTGGAAATTGACCCAGCGCATGCTCGATGATTGGATAAAGGCGTCGGTTCAGCATCCTTGCATATTAAAAGGCTACCTTTGAATATGCAAGGATGCTGGTGCATGGTCCCGGCAATTTTCCTGACAATTATTGATCTTTCCATAATTGAAGACAGTATGCCGGCAATTCGGGTGCGCCAGTCGCAGGAAAAGTCTACCACTTCGTCATTCCCGCGCAGGCGGGAATCCAGTGGCTCTTAACAAAAAGGCATTTTTCTCTTGCTGGA
>JBBRFZ010000132.1:0-6959 GCA_038241165.1 Burkholderiales bacterium
ACGATACAGCACACTATAACCTCGACGTGATCATTTCAGTCGGCTACCGCGTGAAGTCCAGGCAGGGCACGCAGTTCCGCATCTGGGCTAACCGCGTTCTGAAAGACTATCTGGTGCAAGGCTACGCGCTGAACAAGCAACGGCTTGAAGCGCAGCAGGAGAAGCTGGCCGAGCTGAAACAGGCGATTGCTCTTTCATCCCGGCTGATACACAACAAGGATTTATCATCTCCCGAATCTCAAGGCATTCTGGCGATCCTGGAAAAATACTGATGAAATGTACCGGAGTCGAATTATTTTAGCCGCTTGAAAGAAGAGGGGACGCAAAAATTACAGTGCCAGTTCCAAATCCAGTCCGTCTGTTTCACATTACTGCGATTGCAAATCTGTCGGCAATCTGCGATACAGGCTCGCTTTTGTCAAAGAAGGCGGGCGCTCTGATTGGAATTAACTATCAAAATATCGCTCATCAAGGGGCGCAAGGTGCTCGCTCTGGGCGCACTGCACCGAACCCGCCCGGAGGAACGTTGCATGACTACGTGCCTTTCTACTTTGCACCGCGCTCGCCTATGCTTCGCGCCATTGAAGGTGGAAAGGTGGCCGGTTGTCTTTGGAGGCAAGCTGATATCGTGCACATGGAAACTACTGTCGAGCGCGTAACGGCAGGTGGCAATCAATTTGTATTTTTTGATCGCAACGCAACAATGCCTTACAGCCAAGCTTATACCAACCTTGAGCGGCTGGAGGTGGTCGCATGGGACTTGTTGATGGAAGACCCGAAACTCGACGGGTTCTGCAAATATTGGCATGACCGCCCCAGTGTCGATCGATACGCTGACCGCATGGAGCGTCGTCAGGCTGAGTTTCTGGTCAAAGATTCCGTGCCGTTGGATAGTTTTGTTCGACTTGGTGTGATTGATGAGCAACGGGCGAATGAAGTGCGTGCTATTCTGGCACAAGCGGGAGTAGACTTACCCGTAGAGGTCAAGCACGACTGGTATTTTCTGGGGCAATAAACATGGCATTTAAAATTACACAAGGCGATTTGCTGAGGCAGGATGATGTTGACGCCATCGTCAACACGGTGAACTGTGTCGGTGTAATGGGCAAAGGCATAGCGCTTCAATTCAAAAACAAGTGGCCGGAAAATAATCGGGCCTATGAGCTGGCTTGTAAGCAAAAGCAAGTACGCCCAGGGCGTATGTTTGTGTTCGACTCTGGCGGTTTGGTTAAGCCCAATTACATTATTAATTTTCCAACCAAGGATCATTGGCGCGGCAAGTCGCGCATTGAATTCATTCGTGACGGCTTGGTTGACCTGGTGAAACAAGTTAAACGACTCGGTATACGGTCGATTGCCATTCCTCCATTAGGTTGCGGTAACGGCGGGCTGGATTGGGATGAGGTGCGTCCGCTAATCGAACAGGCGTTCGATGATTTGCCCGATGTAGAGGTTCGTCTTTTTGAACCTGCTGGCGCGCCTGATCCAAAGAGCATGGAGGTAAGGACTTCACGTCCACGCATGACTGCCGGACGTGCGGCAATACTAAAAGTTCTCGACACCTACCGGACGCTCGAGTACGGCTTGTCTCGTATCGAAGTACAGAAACTCGCTTATTTTTTGCAGGAGGCAGGAGAAAATCTCAAGCTGTCGTTTGTAAAGAACCAATACGGCCCTTACTCAGAAGAGCTGCGCCATGCATTGAACCGCATGGAAGGTCATTTTATCCGTGGGCTCGGGGATGGTGTGGTGGAGGCGGAGATTGAGCCGCTTGAGGATGCACTTTCTGAGGCCGAAGAGTTTATTGCCGCAAGTGGTCATGCAAAGTTAGCGCAACATGTTGAGCGTGTGGCGAGTTTGATTGATGGTTTTCAGTCTCCCTATGGTATGGAGTTGCTGGCAACAGTACATTGGGTTGCGACACATGAGCCTGATGTGAACACACTCGATCAAGCAATCATCGCCGTACATTCTTGGAATACGCGCAAGGCAACAATAATGCAGCCAGCGCATGTGCGTGCTGCTTGGGATAGGCTAACTGAGCAAGGCTGGGTTACTCCTCTTCGAAACAAAGCAATTGCTCTGCATTAAACTGCATTCCAGAGTTTCTGCTTCTCGGCTATTTCCCAAGTGTCTCGTTGATTCCGTTCTCCACACACATCGTGGATTTTATATTTATGTGCGCCAAAGAACTGGCAAAGGTGATTGTTGAAATAACTGTGCAATAACGGACAGACCAGTGTTTCTTAGCAACACCTTTTGGGGGAAGTATCATGGCTAGAAAAAATAAGCAAAGTCCGTTTGAAGTTCTAATCGAACTTGCCGCGCAGATTTTCCATTGACCCAGAGTATTTGCAGTTATACGGGCGTCAACTTGGTCATTGAAAATAGCAACCAGAGGAGCCTCAGCCCTGTCTACCCGAATCGGTCTACTCAGCGATGTGCATGCTACTCCCGAACCGGTGGCGGAAGCATTGGCGCTTTTCAAGGCCCGGAGCGTTGACCGTATTCTCTGCCCCGGCGACATCGCCGGTTATGGCGCGGACCTTGATCACACCGTCGCATTGCTGCTTGAGCATGATTGCCAGGCAAGTAACCGGTAAAAACGTGGAATTGGGCGGATAAGAAAAAGCAGGTACAAGGGGCAAGGCCGGATAGTTAAGGAAACACCGATCGAGTTGTCTGACCGCCCCGGCCTTCTCCGGTGACGTCCAGGCCGGTGTCCAGTTATTTGAATTCACTGGATTCCGGCTTACGCCGGAATGACGGATCGTGGCTTGTCCAGCGTACCCTTGTGATGCGTTTCGGCAAGTTCGGTATGTGTCTAAACGTTGACATATATATATAAATGTATACAATCCGACACATGCCACCACGCACCGACCGTGAACGAACATTGAAGCTCGCGCGCCGCCGCCAGGGGGTAGCTGCGCGCGAGCTGGTTGCGGCGGGCATCCATCGCCAGGTGCTGAGCCGCCTTGTTGAGGCAGGAGAACTCGAGCGCATCGCCCGGGGGATGTATCGCCTGCCCGAGTATCCGCTGACTGAAAATCATGGTCTTGCCATAGCGAGCGCGTCCGTCCCGCATGGGGTCATCTGTCTGTTTTCCGCTTTGCAGTTCCACGGTATCGGGACTCAGCTTCCGTCCGAGATATGGATGGCCATTGACCGGCGCGCGCGGCGTCCGGCGTTGAAGTATCCGCCGTTGCGTGTAGTCCGCTATACCGGTGCGGCGCTGCACGAGGGTGTCGAGTCCCATCGCATCGAAGGGCAGTCGGTCCGTGTCTACAACGTTGCCAAGACCGTGGCCGATTGCTTCAAGTATCGCAACAAGATCGGGATCGATGTCGCGCTGGAGGCGTTGCGCGAGGCTTGGCGCGCACGCCGCTTCACCATGGATGAGCTGGATCGCTATGCCGTTATCTGTCGCGTTCAGCGTGTGATGCGGCCTTACCTCGAGACGCTGATCGCATGAACAGTGTTCGGACGGCCTTGCCCGTTCGGTGCAGGTGCGGCTGGCACGGCACGCGAAAGCGATCAGCGTGGACCCGAATCTGGTTCTCACACGCTATGCGGTGGAGCGTTTTCTCTACCGGCTCTCGCGTTCGCCGTATGTCGACAGGTTTGTACTGAAAGGCGCATTGCTGCTTCTGGTCTGGCTGGGCGAAACCCTGCGCCCGACACGCGATGCCGATTTGCTGGGGTTCGGCGATCTTTCGGACGATGCCCTGTTGCAGATATTCGCTGACGTTTGCGGTGTCGAGGTTGAACCGGATGCAATGAGGTACTTTGGCGACTCCGTTCGCCTGGAACCCATCCGGATGGAAGATGCATACGGTGGCCGGCGCGTGACGTTACAGGCGGAGATCGGTGCGGCGCGGTTGCGCATTCAGGTGGATATTGGAATCGGCGATGTCGTGACTCCAGTGCCTGAATGGCTGGAGTATCCGAGCTTGCTCGATTTGCCGCGCCCCCGATTGCGGGCGTACTCGCGCGAAACCGTGATCGCGGAGAAGTTTCACGCCATCGTGTTTCTCGGCTCAAGGAACAGCCGGATGAAGGACTACTTTGACCTGCGCGCTTTGGCACGCGAAGGTGCGCTGGATATCAGGCTGTTTGGAGAGGCGATTGCGGCGACGTTTGAGCGCCGCCTGACGATGCTGCCCGTGGATGTTCCCCTTGGGCTGAGCGATGAGTTTGCGCATGACGCCGCGAAGCGAGCACAGTGGAAGGCTTTTCTCGGTAAGAACCGGCTCGATGCGCCGACGCTGGACGAAGTGATCGTGGAAGTTCGCCGTTTTGTAATGGAACCATTGAAGTTGGCGCGGCAAATTATCACATCACGGAAGTGAACAAGGGATAAGGGTAAACAGGGGCAAGGGTAAACAGGTGCAAGAGGAAAGGTAAAAGAGGAAAGGTAAAAGAGGAAGGGGACAAGAGGCAAGGAACAAGGGGAAAGGGGCAAGGGGCAGGATCGAATTCCTCTCTTTGTTTTTTCCGGCTTCATTGACACAAGAACGTTCGTTCTCTACGATAAGGGTTCGCCGTTCCCGCATAAGGGGCCCTGACTATGCAACCTGAAACCGATTCTCCAATCCCCATCGTCATCTACCAAACCGCCGATGGCTCAATCGCTACCGAAGTCCGGCTGGAGGGTGAGACCGTCTGGCTGACGCAAAAACAGATGGCGGAGTTATTTGGGAAAAATACCCGAACCGTCAATGAGCACATCGGCAATATATTCAGGGAGGGAGAACTGAACGAGTCTTCAGTTATCCGGAATTTCCGGATAACTGCCACCGATGGGAAAAACTACGATACAGCACACTATAACCTCGACGTGATCATTTCAGTCGGCTACCGCGTGAAGTCCAGGCAGGGCACGCAGTTCCGCATCTGGGCTAACCGCGTTCTGAAAGACTATCTGGTGCAAGGCTACGCTCTGAACAAGCAACGGCTTGAAGCGCAGCAGGAGAAGCTGGCCGAGCTGAAACAGGCGATTGCTCTTTCATCCCGGCTGATACACAACAAGGATTTATCAACTCCCGAATCTCAAGGCATTCTGGCGATCCTGGAAAAATACAGCCATGCGCTGACGGTGCTGGATGATTACGATCACCAGCGTTTGCAGGTGGTCGGTACGCGCACGGGTGTGCAACCTAAAATCTCTTACGATGAGGCGATGCAGCAGATACGGCTGTGGCGCAGCCGGGAAAATCTCGGCGGACTATTCGGCAATGAGAAAGACGATTCTTTCAGGAGTTCGCTGGAGACGATTTACCAGACGTTTGACGGCAAGGAGTTGTATCCCAGCATCGAGGAGAAATCCGCCAATCTGCTCTATTTCATCGTCAAGAATCATTCTTTCACCGACGGCAACAAAAGAATCGCCGCCGCCATTTTTGTCTGGTTCCTGCAGCGCCACGATTTTTTGTATAACGCCTTGGGCGAGAAGCGCATTGCCGATAATGCGCTGGTCGCGTTCACGTTACTAATCGCAGAGAGCAAGCCGGATGAGAGGGAGATGATGGTAAAGGTGATTATCAATCTGATCAATGGCAAGAACGGATAAGCAAGCCTAAGGAACATCTGATTAACCTTGGTTTTGTCATTCCGGCGGAGGTCGGAATCCAGTATATTCAATCAACTGGACACCGGCCTCCGCCGGTGAGACAGCTTATTGATCTTTCCATAATTGAAGACAGTATGCCGGTAATTCGGGTGCGCCAGTCGCAGGAAAAGCTACCACTTCGTCATTGTTGCAACTACTAGCCATTCGACTAAGCCCGCAAGCGGGCAAGTCGCTGGTTATCCCGCGCAGGCGGGAATCCAGTGGCTCTTAACAAAAAGGCATTTTTCTCTTGCTGGATCCCCGCCTGCGCGGGGATGACGGTAAGTGTGTCATGAATTACGGAAACCTCAATAAGCTCGAATTTGCTCGGCTTCGCAAATTCTGCGGCGATCACAGTGCGCCAGCACTCAATGTGTCATCCCAAGTCGGCAGGCTTGGCGCGCATCTTGGCGGCAATGTTGTCGCCGTGGGAGATGTGGAGCAGGTCGACCAGCCTGCGCATCAAATGGTTTTCATGTGCGCTGATATGCCTGTCGGCGTAGGCGACTTGCCACATGTATTCGATGATGCGAATCTTTTCGGTTCGATCCAGCTCGCGGTTGATGAGTGACGTGAACTGATGAAGATCATTGGCGGTTTTTGACGTCTGCTGTCCGCGTTCTGTCAGTTGTGCCACTTCAGCGTCCGACAGGTGAAACCTTTCCTTGAGGATTTTCAGGATAGCTGCCTGCTCCTCAAATGCGCATTCGGCATCCGATTGCATGACTTCGATCAGCAGCACGGCCGTGGCCAGTTGCAGGGTGTGTTCCGGATGGGCCTCGACACGGTCGGGGGTGATCATCGTACTCAGGAAGTCGCTCAGTTTGTTCAGCATGGTTTTTTCAACGTTTTATTGATCTGGTACATATAAAGTTCCCGCCTCGCTTCGACCTGAGTATCTCGAAGGGCAGTGGTTCGACAAGCTCTGATGAAACTACTAAGTATTGTCTAACCACAATAACCCTGTGCTAAGTCACTACTTAACCACGAACGGAGGAGTTATTCAGAGCTTCCCTAATAATGCGGCGGCTTTTCATTCACTGCAGGTTTGCCATCATTGGCTGATTCATACAACGATGCGATATGACTGCCTAACGATTCACAGGTTGCTTTAAGCCGCTCCAGCTCTTTTTGTTGTTGATAGACGGTCTTGTTCAGTTCCTCGATCAGGTCTTCCTGGTAGGCGATCTTGGTTTCGATCTTTTCTAAACGTTGTTCACTCATGGGATGGTCCTGGAGGTTCGGTGGCGGGTCGGATACGTCATTTTAGCGCGGGAGTGAAATTCGTACGCGTGTAGTGTAGCTCGGGTCGGCATTGTTCAGGTGTTGCCATGCTGAGGTAACGCCG
>JBBRFZ010000133.1:0-6953 GCA_038241165.1 Burkholderiales bacterium
GCAATCGCGTGCAACGTCATTCACCTGCACCCCTTTTTCCCGAAGTTTGACTGCACGCCTGCGCCTTTCGGCTAGTGCCTGCATCGAGATTGTCCTTGTGTCTTGTTTTTCCATACGCAGTCAGACAAAACATCATCATTATAGTTCAACATTTAATTGCCGAGCCAATAACATCACGGTGTATAACGAATAGCGTTTATCCACCACCCCACCCAAGCTTGATTAATCCGCTACATGCATTGGCGGTGGATAAACCTTGTTGGACTGAACCTATCGGAGAGCAGAACCTATGGGGATTGCAAGGTTGTGCTGTGGGAAGTCAACCGAGTGTCATGAGACGAACGCGACCGGTAAAGCTGAAATGAATATCCCCGCGTGATTTCAACGTGCCGATCGGCACAAGAATTCCACCTGAAGCGGTGTATTGAAGTGCTATTCAGCCTGCACGGACGATCGTCACCCCGGCGGGCGCGAAAGCCATGCCGCAGGATCAAACTGACGGAAAGAGCAGAATGCCTCATGGCGGCCCCTGGGGTGGCGGGCGCGGCAAGGGAGAAGGCGGGATCGCCTCTATTACCACGAAGCGACCTTCGCCGCAGTGCGGGCAGTTCAGCCACTCGATGCTCGCCACCCGTTTCATGAACTCCGCCACCGACTCGACCAGCACCGGATCGGGAACGGGCGCATCCAGCGCGGCACGCGCTGCGGCAAGATTGGCCGCCTTGTGCGCCGGGCCGATCAGCCCGTAATGGCGGATGCGCTTGAAGCCGCCGGGCAGCACATGCTGCATGAAGCGACCGATGAACTCGTCCGCCTCCAGGCGCGCCAGCTTCCTGCGGTTGCTGTTGGCCGAATCGCGCATGCGGAAGCGGACGACGCTTCCCTCCATGCCGAGGATGCGCTCGTTGGAGATTGCCACCCGGTGCGTGTAGCGCCCCAGATACTCCAGCACCTGCGCCGGGCCGCCCAGCGGCTGTTTTGGCATACACCACCCAATCGTGACGGCACAAAGCCGCAAACAGTTTGCGCCACGCCGTATCATCCTTCGCAGCATCGTGCCGCAGCCCGCATCGCGCGCCGTCGAGCGCATCAAGAAACTTGCCGCGATACACGCTCGATAGTGCGCCTATCGGAAACAGGAAGCCGCGTTTCGAACTCACCCAGTTGCCGTTAGCCGCCAGCGCCCCACCCGCCACCAAGGCATGCACATGGATATGCCGGCCGATATCCTGCTTCCAGGTATGCAGCACCAGCGTAAAGCTGGGATGGCCGCCCAGCCAGCGCGGATTGGCGGCAAACTCGTTGAGCGTCGCCGAGACCGTATTGAACAGCATCGCGTAGAGCGTGCGCGCATCGCAACCGGCCAGCCCGTTGAGGGCGTGGGGCAAGGTGAACACCAGATGGAAATACGGCACCGGCAACAGCTCGCGCCGGCGTGCCGCCAGCCAGGCTTCCTTGGCGCGCGTCTGGCACTGCGGGCAATGCCGGTTGCGGCAGGAGTGGTACAGATAGCGCAGCGTGCCGCAGTGGTCGCAGCACTCGACATGCCCGCCCAGCACGGCGGTGCGGCAGGCGACAATAGCCCGCCACGCCTTCTCCCGGACGGCCGACAGAACATGCGATACGAGATAGGCCCGGCCGTGCACGCGCAGAATATCGGCCAGACCCACACCGTGGGCCACGACAGCGCTAGCGCAGGACGGTGTCGAGCAACTCCAGCGGTGAAGTGGTGTCGGTCAGCTTCTGCTGCGCCAGATGGAAGTAGCGCATGGTGGTCGACACATGACCGTGGCCGAGCAATCGCTGGATGGTGTGGATGTCGACACCGGATTCCAGCAGGTGAGTGGCGAAGGCGTGACGCAGGGTGTGAATGCCTCCCTCACGCCCAAGCCCGGCTTTGTCTCGCGCCCTCCAATACATGCGTTGCACTGTCTGGATGGCTATCGGTTCCGTGCCGGATGGATTCGGGAACAGCCATGTGCGAGGATGATACAAGCGCCAGTAGTCGCGCAAGGTTTCCAGCAACTGCGGCGAGAGCATCGTATAGCGATCACGGCCGCCCTTACCCCCACGCACCTTGAGGCACATCCGATCCGGGGCGCTCTCGATGTCCGCCGGTTGCAGCGCACATACCTCGGATACACGCAGCCCCGCGGCATAGATGGCCATCAGCAGGGTGCGGGCGCGCAAGTTTGGTGTCGCTACAAATAAGCGGGATACCTCATCCCGCGACAGTACACGCGGCAATGATTTGGGCACCTTCGCCATCGGAATGTCGTATCTGGAAAGTGGGCGCCGCAGCACCGCATCAAACAGGAACCTGCAAGCGCAGGCTGCCTGGTTTACGCTGGAATAAGCGAGCTTGCGTTCGACGATAAGATGCAGGAGGTAATCCTGTACCTCTTGCGGTGAAAGCAAATCCGGCGCGCGGTGGTAGTGCTTTGCCAACCCTTTAACCGCAGCAAGATAAGATTCCCGCGTGCGTAGCGCAAATCCGCGCAATACCATCGCATCGTCCATCTGTTCACGTAATGTCTTCATCTTCGTCTCCTTGATCGAACCGGGGACATTCCCCGCGATCAAGGATCGAAGATTTCTACGTGAATTGCAGCAAGGTCAGTCGGGAAGATAAAGAGAGAACGATGGGACAGCGCGACACCGCGTTAGCGGTTTAGTTCAACTGCATTTCGGACGGCTACGTGGTAGCATTTATTGGAACAGACGGCTCGATTCCGGGGCTACTCGCGAGCGATCACCGACCGCGGACGGAAATTCACAAGCCGAGCCATTCTGGAATGGGCGCATGCAGGATGAATTGAGCATTTGTTGATTGAACCGGGCAAGCCGACACAAAACGCCTACATCGAAAGCTGCAACGTCAAGTTTCTGGACGAGTGCCTGAACGAGCATTGGTTTGAAACACTGGCCGCCAGTAAAATTATAAGCACTGCATATGTAGAACACGATCGAGCGGTGAAATAGATTAAGCGCTCAACTTAACCCAATAACTTCATTCATTTTTAAATGGTAAGGCTGAGGGGCAGGTCAGACATATGGCCAGCAAAGCTAATGAATATGCTTTTTACAAAAGAGTTGATTACTTTCCAAGATACACTTTCAAAACTCTAAAATGTTGATATTTTATTCGTCATATTTTCTGTTTTCTAAGCCTGTAATTCAACAACACCAGCGTAGCCAGCAACAGCATTGCCACCGCGTTATGTTTAGTCCTCTTTCTCACCGTACCTTGCCTGCATGAGTACCGTGATTCGTCTAAATAACCCAAGGCCGCGCTGGCGGCATGTAAAAACGCTAGAAAGAACAATGCTGCGAGAATACGACTTCTGTTAAACATACACAACTCGATATCAGAAAGAAAAATCCATTTCGGCTGTCACGTTTCTGCTCGGCAACAGGAAATATGAGTAAGCTTTTGTGTCCAGCAGATTATTAATGGCGACGGTTCCTTTCACCCCTTTGGCAAATTCATACCCGAGCTTGGTGTTCACCATAGTATGTCCGTCATAACTGCCCGGCACTCCCTCTACTACATCCGTGTTGTGTGCAGTGAAATAAGAGTGGCTCACGTAGCGCGCATCCAACGAAGCCGACCATGCACCTTGCTGTGCAGTCAGACCGATGCCGGCGATGTTTTTGGGCGAATCAGTCAAACGTTTACCCACGCTGCCGGGATCGGACAGGTTTTCGAGCATCGTCGAATCTATATAGGCGTAATTGGCTTCAAGATCAAGCCAGTCGGTCAATCTGCTGGTGGCACTCAGTTCTATCCCGCGTATCAGAGCTTTCCCGGTGTTAATTTTTAGCTTCGTATTCAAAATAGCAGTCTGTTGCGAGTAAATCAGATTGCTGAGACGGGTTTCATAATAGGTGGCCGTAACTTTGGTTTTTTCGGTGATTCGATGCTCACCTCCCGCCTCCCAGGTGTTGCCACGTTCGGGCTGAAGATTCGGATCACCCGCATATGTTGTAGGGCCTAACTTGGTTGTTGTATACATATCCTCATTTGTCGGTGCACGGAAAGATCTGCCGAAAGAGGCGCGCAGCGTCGTGGCCTCGGTTGCCTTGTAAACCGCAGACAGCTTGGGGCTGAATGCGTTGGCGCTGCGGCTCGGATACAGCGTGGTCGTTGTGGCGGTGCTGTCACCTTTGGTTTGCCAATGATCCAATCGTCCACCGAGATAAATTTTGAGCGCATCCACCATACTGATCTCGTCCTGAGCAAAAGCGGAAGTCGTGGTCGAATCGCCATTGTAGCTGCCGGTAACGGCGGTTTTTGTACCAGGATTGCGCCAGTCGGTAAGTGTGTAGATTTGCTGATTTGCAGTGTCATTATGCAAGGCCAGCCCGGTCACCAGAACCTGACGAGCACCTAAAGGAAAGCTCAGCTGAGCTGTGCCATCCAGTCCCGTGTTCGGGGTGTCGTAAAAGCTCCCCGAGCCGCTGTTCCAGGTGGCAGTGGAATTTGCGAACGTAAAACTGTACGCGCGCTCGATTCTTGCAAAATCAACCTTCAAGGAATAATCATTGCCTAAAGTGCCGTCGTAGCCAACGAAATATCGGGTGGCCGCTTCATGTAGCGGTGAATTGTTGACAAAATTGGATTCAGTCAGGGCTACTCCCTGACCATTGATATCAAGCGGCCCGCTCGAAACAGGTGCGCCGGTAGCAGCATTCCTGAGATAAGTATTGTAATTAGTATAGCCCTCAGTGGTTTCCTCATAGAGGATGCCGGTATATATCTTGGTGCGGTCATTCAGGTCATAAAACAGCTTGGCTGTCGCATTGGCGGAGTGCCAGGGAGTCGTACCCTTGTCGCCTAGCAGATACGCAGGGAGGCCATCTCGGGTACTGATAGGCTGCGCTCCTGTGACCGGCGTACCTACTGGTCCTGATGGAGTTTTGACGACAAAATCGTTCACATAGCTATCGTGGTTCTGGTAGCCGAGCCCGCCAACGAATCCCAATCCGTTATCCATCTTGTTGCGAAAATATATGCTGGCATCCTCGCCTCCGGCATCGCCCCAGCCCTTTTTGACCTTGGCGGTGAATTCACGTTTGTCCGGTTGTTTGGTGACGATGTTGATCACACCACCGATGGCATTGCTGCCATACAGCGAAGAAAATGCGCCGGGCACCACTTCGACTCGGGCAATGTCGTCGATGAATGGAACTTGCCAATTCACTTTCCCGGACCTGGCATCCTGCAAGGGCTGACCGTCGAGCAGGATGAGCGTCCTGCTTTGATCCACTCCGCGAAGGGACATTCCGCTCGTCCCTGAAGTCCCCTGCGACTGGCCAAATGCACCGTCTCGCAAATACAGGCTGGGTACCTGGTCCAGCACATCGCCCAATCGTGAGACATTCTTCGCTTTGATATCTTTTGCTGTCACCACCGTCACTGCTGCTGGTGCATCGGAAAGCGAAGTTTCTGTTCTGGTTGGCGTAAGCACCACAATCTCCATCGGCTCGGTATTATTGTCTTCACTTGCGCAAGCCGCCTGGACCAAACCAAAAATACAACTCAAAGCAAAAATCACGCGCAAATTGTGCGATCGTCTGTTCACCGGAATCACCTCGGATTTATTATGGCATTACTGGATAATCCTATCATCATCCGCATTTCAGCATGATTTTCGAAAATTATCCCGCCGGGAGCACAAACATGCACGACACAATCGAGTCCCTAAAAAAAGGGCGGATCATAAACCCGCCCTTCATACGCTAGACGTACCGGTAACTCCTTAGTAGATGTCGTGCATCGTGTTGTAGACGTTGAATTTCCCGGTCGGTGTAACTATCCTCGGATCGTCGATCACTTTCTTCAGCTTACGCGTCTTATCGTCAACCACCACGATGGCAGATTTCTTGTCCTTGGCATTCCAGACCGAGAACCAGACTTCGTCGCCAGCTTTGTTGTATTCCGGCTGAACCACGCGCTTGGCACCTTCACCCAGGTTGGCCCATTCGGCGATTGGCAATACTTCAAACCCCTTTTCAAGATGCTTGATGTCGAACACCGCGATCGACTGGCTGACCTTGGCATCCCCGTTGAGCGGGGCATCAACCCATAGGTTATTTGACTTTGGATGGGTCTTGATAAACAACGATCCACTGCCCTGATTCGTCAAGGTTCGCACCACTTTCCATGCGTACTGCTTGTGCTTGACCGGATCGGTACCGATCACGGAGATGCCCTCATCGCCCAGATCGCTGGTTGCCCACACCGGCCCGTACTTCGGATCGATGAAGTTGGCGCCACGGCCGGGATGCGGCGTTTTGCCCACATCAACCACGGCCTCCAACTTGTCTTTCTTGATATCGATCACCGCGATCTTGTTGGAGGCGTTGGCCGCATCCATGAAGTAACGGCCAGTGGAATCCAGGCCGCCGTCGTGCAGGAATCTCGGCGCGACTATCGTCGTCGTCTTCAGGTTGGTCAGGTCCGAGTAGTCGACCATCATCACTTTCCCGGTCTCTTTCACATTGACCATGAACTCGGGATGGAAGGTAGATGCCACGATAGCCGCCACCCGTGCTTCCTTGACATATTCATGAGTCTCGGAGGCAATCCCGCTGGTCACCACAATCTTTAACGGCTTCAAGGTATCGCCTTCCATGATCACAAACTGCGGAGGCCAGTAGTCACCGGCGATCGCATACTTGTCTTCATAGCCCTTGTACTTGGAGGTTTCCACCGAGCGCGCTTCAGCACCGACCTTGATCGTAGCCACGATGGTGGGTTTTTCCATCCACAAATCGATCAGGTTGATCTTGGCGTCGCGACCGATCACATAGATGTAGCGGCCGGATGCGGATATCCGGGAAATATGCACCGCATAACCGGTGTTGAGTACTTCCACAATTGACTTGCTATCGCCATCAATCAGCGCCACTTCGCCGGTATCGCGCAGCGTCACGGAAAACAGATTACC
>JBBRFZ010000134.1:0-6836 GCA_038241165.1 Burkholderiales bacterium
GGTAAGCGCCGTGCTTCACCGTTATCGGTTGTGCAGGTAATGACCAATGCTGCTGCTTCGAACATCGCAATTTCACTCGGCTTGGGTGGCTCCTGCCTGACTTATTCAGTTGCGTGCGCTTCGTCGGCAATATCCATTGGCGAGGCATATCGACGTATTCAGATGGGTGACGCTACATTGATCGTTGCGGGTGGATCGGAGGCGCCGTTGACATCCTCTATCATGCGCGCCTGGGAAGGAATGCGGGTAATCGCCATGGGAGATGAGGAAACAGCTTATCGGGTGTGTCGTCCTTTTCAGGAGGGGCGCACGGGTTTTGTTTTGGGTGAAGGCGGGGCGGCTTTGGTACTGGAAGAATGGGATCATGCCGTGGCGCGAGGCGTGCGCATTTATTGCGAACTGGCGGGTTACGGACAAAGTTGCGATCATGTGAATCTCGTCCGGCCCGATGAAAAAGGACAGGTACGGGCCATCAACGGCGCGTTACGCGAGGCTGAGCTGACGCCTGCCGAGGTGGGATACGTGAATGCACACGGGACAGCCACAACCGAAGGTGATCAGATTGAGATCAATACTTTGAAAGCAGTGTTCGGCGATCATGCCGCAAACTTGCCGGTCAGTGCTACAAAATCCATGCATGGCCATTTACTGGGTGCCGCCGGTGCCGTAGAGGCATTGATCACTGTGCTGGCGTTAGCACGCCAGGAGATTCCACCAACGGCTCATCTGGAAGAGGTGGCAGCCGACTGCCTGGGTGTTCGCCATGTGATGGGAGAGGGACTGAGAGGCATGTCGTTCAGGGCCGCAGTCACTAATTCGTTTGCTTTTGGCGGTAGCAACGCTGTACTGGCATTTCGGTCTGTATCGTGACCAAGCATTTCAGATCGCTGAGTTTGAGCAAGGTTGTTGTGGATGAGGTAATCGACGAGGAACGATTGCTGGGCGCAGTCAGCTATGGTGTCAATTCGCATAATCTTCAACCGGAACCGTTTGGTGTCGTGCCGATACCAGTTTTGACCGATGACGATGTCGTCCACACCGCCTGGTTCGCCAAGGGACCGTTCACGACAGGATCACACGGTGGTGTGAAATATCGCTACAACGAACATGTCCTGTTCGGCTTTGTTGCGCTGAACGAGGCTGATTATCTACGGGCTGGCGATGTCAACTCTATGCAGCGGATCAGTCAAGCTGTCTATTCGGCAATTTTCGAAACAATAGAGAAGACCGATTTTCGCCATCTTGTGCGGTGCTGGAACTATCTGCCCCATATCAATGTTGTCGACAGCGGGATGGAGCGCTATCGGCAATTCAATATCGGAAGGCATGATGCATTCAACGCCGTACACCGGCTGCACCAAGCCGGATTTCCTTCGGCTTGTGCGCTTGGAACGGCGGATAACAGGCTGGTTGTTTATTTTCTAGCTTCACATATCGAGCCGCAGGCGATTGAGAACACGCGCCAAATAAGTGCATATCACTATCCCGATCAATATGGGCCGCGCAGCCCGACATTTTCACGTGCGACGCTGCTGCCTTTGCCCGGAATGGAGGCCCTGTTTGTTTCCGGCACGTCCAGCATCATCGGTCATGAAACACTACATCACAACGATATCAGGGCACAGACGCTTGAGACTCTCCGTAACATCGAGAACGTTGTGACACAGGCCAATAGTCAGTCGCGGCTGGGAGGATTTGCATGCAAAGATCTGAGCATGAAGGTCTTCATTCGCCACGCAGAAGACTTTGAAATTGTGGCTGACATACTGCGGGAGCAGTTGGGCGACAGCATTGATACAATATGGTTGCAGGCGGATATCTGCCGTTCAGAGTTGATGGTGGAGATCGAGGCATTTGGATATCGCGATGAGACAACCAAATGAATCAGCGGACAAATCCCGACCCCTTTGTTGGATATCGCGCTGGAAAAACGCACGATAGTCAAGAACGCTTCTTGCACTACGCGGAATGGGTGGTGGTTAGCACAATTGGCTTACTCCCAAAATGGTAATGGCAAGCAACATGGCTTTATGGATATGACCCGTTTGTTGCTACCATTGCGGCACCTGTATGAATACATCGCATTGATAGTCGGGTACGCGACACTTGGTGTTGTATGTTTGTTATGGACATTGATTGCATTCCCCCTGGGTGTGGTTTTGCCGGGACACCGTGGAATTTGGTTGGGGAGAAGAGTGGCGACCTTTGGGTTTCGGGCTTATCTTCTTACAGTGCATATTCTTGGTGGTGCACGATTCGATATTGGATCTCTTGATTCGTTGCGCGAAGATGAACCCCTGATCATTGTGGCAAATCACCCGGGATTGCTGGATGCATTGATGGTGGTGTCCAGATTGCCAAACGTCGTTTGTGTGATCAAAGGCTCATTGTTCGATAGTCCACTCTGGGGTGCCGGTGCGCGCCTGGCTGGCTACATCCGCAATGACTGGCACAGTGGATCGATAAAACTTGCAATCGAAGAATTGAAAAGTGGTTGCCAGTTGTTGTATTTTCCGGAAGGAACCCGAACCGCGACATTACCACTTGGAGAATTCCGGTTGGGCCCCGCCTATATTTCACATCGTGCCGGTGTCCCCATACAGACGGTGTTTATAGAACAGGATACCGGCTTTCTTGGAAAAGGTTGGCCCTTACTGAGAAGGCCGGATTTGCCCATGCATTTTCGTATCAGGCTGGGGCAGCGTTTTGATCCACCCACTGATCCCAGAGAATTCACCAAAGCATTGCACGAGTATTTTTTGGGCGAACTTCATGCAAGCCCTTTCAGGACATGATCAATGCCGGTTGATCCCAATACGCCTTCGCTTACTCACCTTGTTCTTATCCCCAGCTACAACACGGGCCGGAAAGTGTACGACACTGTGAGGGAAGCACGCGCGCAATGGAATCCAGTCTGGGTCGTGGTGGATGGCAGTACCGATGGCACGGCTGAAAATCTTGTTGAAATGGCTGAGTATGATAATGGATTGCGTGTGCATGTTCTCCCTGAGAATCAGGGCAAAGGTGCCGCAGTATTGTATGGGCTGGACGAAGCAGCCCGCCTGGGATTTACTCATGTGTTGTGCATGGATTCAGATGGACAACACCCGGCCGCCCTGATCCCTGAATTTATGGCATGTTCGCAACGTAGCCCTTTTGCAATGGTACTGGGTGTGCCGGTTTTCGATGCAAGCGCGCCTTCGCTGCGCGTGAAGGGCCGCAAGATTTCAAACTGGTGGGCGAATCTGGAAACCTTGTGGATGGGAATCGGAGATTCTCTTTACGGATTTCGCGTTTATCCCGTCGAGCCGTTGCGCAGAGTAATGCGAGGCCAGCGCTGGATGCGACGTTTTGATTTTGACCCGGAGGCCGTGGTCCGCCTTTGCTGGAGCGGCGTGCATCCGGTAAATCTTCCGGCGCCGGTCAAATATTTGCGAGCCGACGAGGGCGGTGTTTCGCACTTCAATTACTGGCGCGACAATGTTTTGCTCACCTGGATGCACATTCGTTTGATGGTCAATTTCATATTGCGTCTTCCGCTGCTTATGTATCAAAAACTTACTTCCAGAAACCAACAGAGGCATATATGAACGATCAAATAAAATCTGCTCCAGCCGCTCATGCACCGCACGTGCCACTCACCGAATATTATGCCGACGAACAGTCAAGAGCCGGTTTTGTACGGGATATGTTCGACAGTACAGCGGAAGATTATGATCGCATGGAGCATATTCTTGGTTTGGGTTCGGGAATGTGGTACCGGGGGCAGGCGCTTGAGCGAGCCGGGCTCAAGCCCGGGATGCGAGTGGTGGATGTTGGCGTGGGCACCGGTCTGGTTGCACATGAAGCTGCACGCATTGTGGGCGATGCAAGCCTGGTAACGGGTGTCGATCCAAGCCCGGGGATGATGAAGAACGCGAAGGTCCCACAGAGCGTGGTGCTTGTTGAAGGAAGTGCCGAGGCGATCCCATTTCCTGAAGCGCACTTTGATTTCTTAAGCATGGGCTATGCACTCCGCCACATCAGCGACTTGTCTGTCGCGTTCCGTGAGTTCCATCGTGTGATGAAGCCCGGTGGCAAGCTTTGTATTCTGGAAATTACTTATCCTGAAAGTAATTGGGGGCGATTCCTGCTCAAGATATACATGAAGGGGCTGGTGCCGATGCTTGCCCGGATCGTCGCACGCAAGAAGAATACTCGCCGGTTGTGGCGTTATTACTGGGACACCATCGAAGCCTGCGTACCGCCCGCACAAGTGTTGTCTACGCTCGAGGCTGCCGGTTTTACAAACGTGCGCCGCCATATCGAAGTGAAGGGCATGAGCATACTGGCGGAATATCAGGCGACCAAACCGTCATGATGGTTTGGTCGCAATAACAAACAGAACAATACACGTTTCCTGCCTCTGGCACTGAATTCAGGAGGGGAGATTTTTATATGTCTGGTCCGACCATGTTGGCGCACCTGATTCTCGAACGACTTTCATGGAATGTACTGCCGAGGGTACCTGAGCCCGAACAGATCATGCTCGATCCTGTGCAGAATGCTGCGTTCATTGAGGCCGGCCGCCAGGATGGTATTCTGGCCTCTATCTATTTCTATCAAGCTTTACAGATCACGCCCATCGTTCGAGAAGGTGACAGGGTGCTCGACCTGGCCTGTGGTCCCGCGAACCAGTTGGCGCAGATTGCACGTCTTAATCCCCGCTCGCATTTTGTGGGCTTGGATGCATCGGCCCATATGCTTGAACAAGCCCGCACAACATTGTCGGGTGTCGGTAATGTAGAACTGGTTTCAGGTGACATGACAAGGCTGGCAAATATCGAAGATGCATCGATGGACTGCGTGATTTGCACGATGTCCCTGCATCACTTGCCAGACCTGGCAGCATTGTCGTGCACGATGCGCGAGGCTAGGCGTGTGCTCAAGCGCGATGGCGGGCTATATTTCGTGGATTTCGGACGTTTCAAACGTGCCGGCACTCAGCATTTTTTTTCGCAAGATCGGCGTGATTCACAGCCGGAGCCTTTTACACAGGATTATCTCAATTCCCTGAGGGCTGCGTTTAGCCTGAAAGAATTGTCGAATGCGGCAACATTGTTCGGGCCTGAAGTAAAGCGTTATTCTACGCCGCTTGCCCCTTTTATGGTCGTGTTCAAAAGTCCAGCCCGTCGCGAATTGGATGCTGCAACACAGCAATTAGCCCGGGAGTTATATGGGCGATTGTCGACGGCACAGAAAAAAGATTTTCAGGATTTTGCGCGCTGGTTTCGCGCAGGGGGTCATAGTTTGCCATGTGCGCTGACTTGAATCACATTTTTAACGGAATTTTTGTAACCGAATAGACACGTACACTCGCTGGCGCAATACGCACGGTCTGTGCGGTTGCACGATATTGTTGTAGTGATAGAGGAAATTTGCTGCTAAATTATTGGATAATGTATTTATAGTCCGCCGTGTTAGTTGAATGGGGGTGTGGGGCTTCCAGAAAGCGGACTGTCGCGAGGGGCAGAAAAGTCCCAATTGCAGCCGGTCGCTACCATGAATTGGACTATCCATTACCGGACGTTCGCGATAGCTATAGAATCCACGAAGGTGGCGTTTGCTTGGGGCATCAACAATTAGCGACGAAGCCACCAGCAGTCTGGACCAAATCACCGCCGAACACTTCGCCACCACCAACCAGCTCAAGGGCAAGGTCTCGATGCTGTTCATCACTCATGCGCTGCCGAAGAACCTGCAGGTGGATGAAGTGGTGAGGATAGGGCAGGGATCGTTGAGTGCGGTGAACGATGCGCATACCAATCGACATCAGGCGGAAGAAAAGCTGGAGGCGGGCGCATGATGCAACGTATTAAACGATATGAATATATGTATAGGGGGCTAGCATGATTGGATTAGCATATCTGGTGCTTTTTGCGGTGTACCTGCTAGTGTCGGTTGCGGCGGTGCGCGGAGCAATCGGCTATGCGCGCAAGAACGGCAAGAGCGCGAAGCGCTGGGGTTGGGGCGCGGCGTTCGTGATGTACAGCCTCGTGTTCTGGGACTGGATACCGACGGTGGCGGTACATCAATATTACTGCGCCAAGGATTCCGGCTTCTGGGTCTATAAGACGCTGGATCAGTGGAAGGCAGAGAATCCGGGAGTAGCGGAGACGCTGGTGGCATATAAGAATGCACGAACGAACGAAGAACGATTTGATGGTGGAAATGGAACAACGGACACCTATCGACTCAATGATCGATTTAACTGGATAGTTACCAAGCAGGATATATCCGGTTTATTGCCAATCGTACGCACCGAACAACAAGTGAAGGACGTGGCGAAGAATGAAGTACTGGCACGTTATGTGGATTTTTGGACGGGTAATTCAATCGAGCACTTTATCAGCATGCCGTATAAATTTTGGTTGCATAGTGGATATTGTAGCGGCGGGGAGATGAACGATAGCAAACTTGCACATTTTTTTATTGCAGCAAAAAACATAAATGAAAAAGGGGCTGGCAAATGAACACAATCACCGATTTGTTCCAACAAGAAATTAAATAGGGACGGAGCCCAATAGTTTTTAGACAACAAAGAAAATCGATGAGAACAAACGCAACCACAACGACACGCACAAACCACAACGGCAGACTAGCCGCTGTGCGCCGTGCTGTCTTGCGTTCAGGCAACCCCAGCCAGATCACCCTGCCCGGCGGCACGGTGCGCACCCAACAATACGACGGCCTGCTAAGGCTCAAAACCCTGGCCGTCAAAGACCCGGGCCAGAGTTCGGTGATGAACTACCAATACAACTACGACCTCACCGACAACATCACCACCAAAGCCACCG
>JBBRFZ010000135.1:0-6589 GCA_038241165.1 Burkholderiales bacterium
CCATGTAAAACCGGAGTCAAACACATAGCGCAGGACGACTTGCACAAAAGTCAGCAGTGTCATGGCTGCAAGTAGAATGGCGATCAGCCATTCATCCAACCGCTTCAAATATTTCATGGATCCCCCAGCAAAGAACCCGGCAAAGCCGGGTTCTTATTCTTACGCGCCAGTTATTTCTTTTTGGATTTCTTCATGGCAACCGGCTTATTGGCTGCTAGTGCGGCATCGATCAGATCCTGGCCGATTTCCGGTTCGAATTTTGCCCATACCGGCTTCATCGCTTTGCGCCATTCTGCCTTTTGTGCCTTGGTCAGCTTGATGACCTTGGCTTTTTTGGCCGCAATCACTTTTGCGCGGTAATCCGCGGCTTCGTTCAGCGCGATCTTGTTGCCATAGTCAATCGATTGTGTCATCGCCTTGGCCAGACCTTTCCTGATATCAGGAGGCAAACCATTCCACCAACTCGCGTTGGTCACTACCATGTAGTCAAGCACGCCATGGTCGCTTTCGGTGATGTATTTCTGCACTTCATAGAACTTCTTGGTATAGATGTTGGACCATGGATTTTCAGCGCCATCCACCACACCGGATTGTAGTGCCTGGTAGACCTCGGCAAAAGCCAGTTTTTGCGGATTGGCGCCTATATCCTTGAACTGTGCTTCCAGCACGTCCGACGACATGATGCGGAACTTCAACCCTTTTGCATCCTCGGGTGTGCGCAATGGCACATTGGCCGACAGTTCTTTCATGCCGTTATGCAGAAAGCCCAATCCGATGATGCCCTTGTCTTCCATCGAATTAAGCAGCTCAAGACCTTTTGGGCTTCGCTGAAAACGGTCAACAGCCTCAATGTCGTCAAACAGGAAAGGCAGATCGAATACCTGCAATTTTTTTGTGTATTTGCCGAATTTGGCCAGTGCGGGGGCTATGATTTGCACGTCTCCCAACAGCAGCGCCTCCATTTCCTTGCCATCACCGTAAAGCTGGCTGTTCGGGAATACTTCAACTTTCACCTTGCCGGGCAAGTATTTCTCGGCGAGTTCCTTGAACTTCAGCGCGGCCTGACCCTTGGGTGTGTCTACTGCGACCACGTGACTGTATTTGATGATGATGGGATCGGCGAATGCCGTTACGGACAGACTCAACAACAAGGCACTACATAACGCGATTACGAGTTTCATATTTTTCTCCCTCGGTAGTTAGTGGTACTACAACAACTTTATTATATTTATTGCAGCATCATAGACCAATTATTCGCAGGATACCAACACCCCTTCTTCATTTGCCAGTGCCTGATATTCGCTGTCGATGCTCAAACCCACCACACACACAAACTCGTCCCCGCAAAACAACAATGGCAGACGCTCACGTTGCCAGGGCGGGATGTGATATTGCTGCAGCAGATTCTTGAGGGTACGGTTTGCCGCGGCCGGATGCGGCCTCAGGGTTTCAGAGCCCTTGCGCAAGCGTAGCGTCAACGGGCCACGCTGCAACTTTTGTATACTGATGCCTTTTCCGGTTGTGTATGAAAAATGCAGCCGTGCAGCCAGCGGGGGCCAGTCCAGAACCGCTTCACCCCGCCAGGGCAAAACAAAGTCCTGGTCTAATTCCGTCGCCACAGGCAACAGATACACCTTGTCCCGGTAACGTCGTACCTGATGATCGCCACAGCGCACATTCACGGCAGCATCTTCGCGCGCATCGCAAAGCTGTCGCAGCATTTCATCAAGATGGGCACTCTGCGGCATGGACGCACCCTGCACATGGAGGAAGTATCGCAGCAAGTTCCTTGCGCGAGCCGGGGACAATTCCCGCAGCGCTTCAAGCTTCATTGAATTACCGTCCATTGCCTGTCCTGCATCCTGACCGGCCAGTTGATCAAGCAAATCATTAGCCTCGGCAAAATGTTGCGCACTGCGCCCAAGCGTGTCGCGATAAGCAGGAAATTGCCTGTCCAGCAAAGGCATGACGCGATGGCGCAGGTAATTTCGCGGATAGCTGTCGTTCGAGTTGCTCTCGTCTTCGATCCACTGCAATCCATGCACGGCGGCGTAGTCGAGAATCTCCTGACGGGAACAATGCAGCAGGGGACGCAGCAAATCGGGCGAGTCGGCACGTCGGGCCAGCATGGGCATTGCACTGGCGCCGCGTACCCCTGCTCCGCGCAACAACTGAAGCAACAGCGTTTCTGCCTGATCGTCGGCATGATGTGCCAGTGCAATGCAGTCACATGGTTGCCGGTAAAACGCCTCAAGGCGCAGCTTGCGAGCCGCGGCTTCGATGCCGTGCGACCGTAGCGGTGCGATATCCACGTGTTCGACGCGCAAAGGAATGTCAAGACCGTCGCACAGGTCGGCACAGAATTTTGCCCATGCATCGGCATTCCGGCTGATGCCGTGATGGACATGAGATGCGGAGAGTTGCCATGAATAACGCACGGCGAGTATGTGCAGCAGATGCAGTAGCACCACCGAGTCCACGCCGCCACTCAATCCGACCTGGATAGAGCGATGTGCAGGAAGCAGCGGCGAGATCTGCGCCGCAACCCATTCGACCAGATGATTATTGGAATCCACGAACTAGCCCGGGGAACGTCATTCCGGGTCTGGCCCGGAATGACGGTTGATTATTGCCTTACTGGAGTGTGACTTCCTTGAACTTGCCATAACTCATCAGACGATTGAAACGGTCCTGTATCAGATTGACCGTCGGTTTGCTTTGCGCGGTTTTGAGGGCGTCCTGCAAAGCCTTCTTCGAGCTCTGCATGGTTGCGGCATAATTGCGATGCGCACCACCCAATGGTTCGCTTATGATCTTGTCCACCAGACCCAGCGCCTTCAAACGGGTCACGGTGATACCCAGGGTTTCTGCGGCATCGGATGCTTTTTCCGCGCTTTTCCACAGGATAGAAGCGCAGCCTTCCGGTGAAATAACGGAGTAGGTGCTGTATTGCAGCATCAGCAATGCGTCGCCAACGGCAATCGCCAGTGCACCTCCGGAACCGCCCTCGCCTATCACGGTACAAATGATAGGCACGCGCAATTCGCTCATCTCGTACAGATTGCGGCCGATCGCCTCGGACTGGCCGCGCTCTTCGGCATTCACACCGGGATACGCGCCGGGGGTATCGATGAAGGTCATGATGGGAATGCCGAATTTTTCCGCCAGACGCATCAGACGCATCGCCTTGCGATACCCTTCCGGACGCGGCATGCCGAAATTGCGCACGATCTTCTCTTTGGTGTCGCGGCCCTTCTGGTGTCCGATCACCATCACACTCTGCCCGTTGAACCGGGCCAGCCCGCCCACTATCGCCTTGTCGTCGGCAAAGGAACGGTCGCCATGCAACTCTTCGAAATCCGTGAACAGTGCCTCGATATAGTCCAGGGTATAAGGACGCTGCGGATGACGCGATACCTGCGAGATTTGCCAGGGCGTAAGCTTGGCATAGACGTCCTTGGTCAGCGCTACACTCTTCTTGGACAAGCGTGCGATCTCGTCCGCGATGTCCAATGCGGAATCGTCCTGCATAAAGCGCAGTTGTTCAATCTTTTCTTCCAGTTCGGCTATGGAACCTTCAAAATCCAGAAATGATATTTTCATGTTGTGTTCCCAATATTGAACGCGGCGCAATGATACTACAAACCGAAGAAACGTTTGATAGTCGCCAAGACTTCGCTGTGACTATTTTGCATCCGGATATGCGATGACTCCTTGTCCAGGTTTTGCAGAGCGTTGTCCAGTTGCGTCTTGCGCATGACGAGGATATGTGAAACTTCATCCGCGATGGCCGGACGCGCCTGCATGATTCCTTCAAATGCCTCCTTGTCGAGACGATAACATTCGATATCGGTCCTGGCGATCACCGAGGCGACTCGCGGTGAACCGGTCATCAGACTCATTTCGCCGAAAAAGTTGCCCTTCGATAATACATTGAGACTGTGCCTTGCGCCGCCCGCCGTATCGACAAACACCTCGGCCTCGCCTTTGATGATGATGAACAACCAGTGTTGCCCGGTCGCCCCCTGCTTTGTGATCACGCTGCCCTTGGCGAATGGCATGTACTTGAGGCGCTCTGCCAGCGTCTTGAGTTCCTCGTCTGTCATTTGCGAAAGTAACTCCACCTTGCGCAGGGTCTTGATGCGCAGCATCACTTCGCGCCGACGCATTGTCTCCTCATACTTTTCATTTTCCTTGGTGAGATGAATGTCTCTTTCCTCGATCGCCAACCTGATACCCTGGCGTTGCAGGGCAGACATGATGTGCCAGCGAATTGATGCATCTGTGGGATCATCCGGAGCCAGATCGGTCAGCCAGTAGCGCATCGCGTAGCGCCCGTAACCTTTTTCGTCCATCTCCATCAGTACGCAATTGGGCAGCGGGTTCCTGGCAACATTGGCGATATCAATCTGCTGAATAGCCTTCTCGACGATGCCGACCACCCGGGTAGGCGCCACATCCAGGCTGACGTTGAACCACACCCAGCGGCGCAACTGCACTGGCTGGTCGGTGCGGCGGCCCAGTACCAGAAATTTGTTTTTCATCAACTGGCTGTTCGGAAACACCACCGTTTCCCAGTTGCGCGTCTCCACCAGCGTGGAACGCCAGCGGATATCCACCACCTTGCCGGTGATGTCATCCACCTTGATCCAGTCACCGATCTGGATCGAGTTATCCATTTGCAAAGCCAGGCCACCGAGAATATTGCCCAGCGTATCCTGCATCGCGAACGCCACCACGGCGGTGATCATGGCCGAAGTCGCCACGATGCTGCCCAGATCGAGTCCGGCATAACGCAGTCTAACCATGCCCCATGCGATATAGGCCATGATGACAAAAATATCCTCGGTGATCCGCGGCGGGGTCAGGCGCACCAGCGGCAGGATGATGCGGAATACCAGCAGGCCCCAGAGGCGGATCAGCGCGATTCCGCCGCCAATGACAAATGCCTCGTGCAACACGTTGGCCGCCATGTCGAAATTCATGGCATGTATCAGGCCGCTCAAAAACTGCCCGAGCAAACAGGCCATGAAAAATCCCAGCGTGTTGATGATGCTGCGGCGTTCTTCTTTATGGAAGTGAAGCAACAGGAACACCAGACCCAGCGTCATCAGGAACACCAGCAATGACTCTTCACGCCAGAAAAAATGAAATGCAGTATCCCAAAATGCCACGATCACCCCCACGGAAACCTCCAAAATCTATTGCACGACCCTGGGAAATTTCCTGTTGTTTTGATACTGCATTCTACACCAACGAATATTCGGCCAAGTGCCTGGCGCGCCTCCAGAATGACCAGGCATTGCCCCGCGTCAACACAACCCGCCGAACACCCTCACCGCTCAAAATGTCCAGTTTCAACTGTGCGATTTTTCCGTCACGCAACGCCTGCCATAATGGTTGCGCATATCCGTTTTCAAAGTCCTGTAAAGCGTTGCGCCATGCGGCCAGATCCCCGCCCTGCATAGCCGAGCGCAACCCTGTCCAGACCAGCAATTGCCTGTCATCGTTTTTCGCGTCTTGCCATTGTCCGGTCCATGCCGAAAAGGGAACACCCGCAGCCCTGGCCAACATTTCAACCAACACCTCGTCCGAACTCACATGGCCATAATTTTTTTTTGGCGTCACATTTTCACTGTGCCCTGTTCCCCATAGCCACACACTGTTGATCGTCAACTCGCCGCGCTCATCGCGGGATTGGTTAAACGGATGCGCGAACAACAGCATCTGGATCTCGTTGAAAACCCGGTGCCAGTGTGCCGCATCCGCACCGGTCGGCAATGCCCTGCGCACATCTCCTTCGATCACCTGCGAAACCGGCCTGGTTCGTATATCAGGAAGCGCGTCCAGCCGCACATACCAGCGTTGCGGATGCGGCGCAAAAAATTCCATGCACCGCCCGGCAAAATACTCATTCAGGCTGGCGCACATCTGCCCGGCTTCGTCCGCGCTGATTTCTGTTACCGGCAACAACAGCATCTGATCGCGTTGCAGGCGCAAATGAACCGGGTCGGCGCGTAGCCAATATCCCGCAGCGAGTCCGTCAAAAGCAGCAGAGACAGCCGCGATTGGCGCATCTCCCCGGGACGGAATATCAAACAACTTGCAGAGTATCTCTTCCAGAGAATCAGGATCGAGAATTTCACTGTGCCCGCGGCCCAGCATCTTCTCCAAAGCAGGTAAAGACAGACCGGCCAAAACCTCGGCGGCAAAATCCTCGGGCAGGAACAGATCGGGGATGACCAGATGGACAAATCTCATAGTGGGTGGAGTGTACCTGACAATTCGGTCAGATCATCCGAAGCCGGTCATGAATTGGAAGAACAGCGTGCTCCTGTCCAAATCAACTCCGCCGCCAGCGCTGACAAAATACTTTTGTGTCGGCTAACCAATCATGGAAATCACCGGTAAACCCGCCCACATCGGCAAGAAACTCCAGTTCACCGTTCGCTAGCAGGCTGTTGAAATTCGCTCCAACTTATGGGTTGCATACATTCTTGTAAGTTCATTGAGCAAACTTTGCACACATGTTCGATGTTGTTTCGATGCATCCCCGGTATTTTGAGGGGCATCCCGCACATCTTGGTAG
>JBBRFZ010000136.1:0-6523 GCA_038241165.1 Burkholderiales bacterium
TTCCAGTAAACAGTTTTCTCGACGGTGTCGAGTTCGTTGGAAGGGCTTTCGTCTATCGCGTCAAACAGGGTGGGAAATGCATTGCACATGTTAAAGCAGCGCCGACAGCCATGACAGATGTCAAAGACCCGATGCAATTCCTCCACTAGCGGGGTTTCATTATAAAACTCGGGATTTTGCCAATCCAGTGGATGACGCATCGGCGGTTCAAGATTACCCTCGCGTGTGCTCAATTTAGTCCTCCTGTTGGCCAGTCATTTAATAACCGTTCACCCTGAGATTGTCGAAGGGTGAACGGCATTTGTGCAAGCCATTCATGGTTCGAGATAACCAACAACTTGGCTGGCGTCTTTGGACAGCCTAGTCGGATGGCTAGTAGTTATATCAAGCTCACCACGAACGGCTCATCAGTTTTCGACTATCAGTCCGTCAACGCGTCCAGCGCTTTCTGGAAGCGGTTGGCGTGTGAACGTTCGGCTTTGGCCAGTGTCTCGAACCAGTCGGCGATCTCGTCGAAACCCTCGGTGCGCGCGGCCTTGGCCATCCCCGGATACATGTCGGTGTATTCGTGGGTCTCGCCGGCAATCGCCGACTTCAGGTTGTCGCGCGTAGCCCCGATAGGCAGATCGGTGGCAGGGTCGCCGACTGATTCCATATATTCCAGATGACCGTGTGCGTGCCCGGTCTCGCCCTCGGCAGTGGAACGGAATACGGCAGCTACATCGTTCTGGCCTTCCACGTCGGCTTTGGCTGCAAAATACAGGTACCGGCGGTTGGCCTGGGATTCTCCGGCAAACGCATCTTTGAGAGATTGGTGGGTCTTGGATCCTTTGAGTTGCATGATCATTCTCCTTAAAAGTTGAAATACGGACAAAACAAACAGGGTGGATGTTCAACCACATGAGCAATATAGACTCATTTATTCTATAAACCCAATTGAAATAATCAAACAACATGATTTACTATGCAAATCACGCTCAACTGGGCAGCGACCGACCGGGAACCACATGACTCTGAACGAATTGCGCTATATCGTTGCGGTGGCGCGGGAACTCAACTTCCGCCGCGCTGCAGAAATATCCTTTATCAGCCAGCCTGCCCTGTCGCTGGCGATACAGAAGCTCGAAGAGGAGCTGGGGCTCAAGATATTCGAACGCGGCAAAAATAATATTTCTGTCACGCCGGTCGGTAAGGAGATCGTGGGACAGGCGCAGCGAACCCTGGAGGAAGCAGAACGCATCCGCGAGATCGCCAGGCAGGGCAAAGACCACTTGGCCGGCACACTGCGACTGGGCATCATCTACAGTGTTGGACCCTACCTGCTTCCCGACCTGGTTCCCGCACTGAAAAAACTCGCGCCTGATATGCCGCTGGAAATCGAGGAGAACATCACAGCGAATCTCGACACGTTGCTGCACAACGGCAAACTGGATGTCATCATCATCGCGTTGCCGTTTGGCGATTCTGGTATTGCCACGCAAGCGGTATATGACGAGCCGTTCGAGGTGGTTGTTGACAACGAGCACCGCTGGGTCAATCGGCGCAGCATCAAGGCGGAGGAACTCTCCGCTGAAAAAGTGTTGCTGCTCGATTCCGGACACTGCTTCAGCAATCAGGTCGCCGAGGCCTGTCCGGAACTCAACCGCAAGGGAACGGATATTCAACAGGGAACCTCGTTTGAAACCATACGCAACATGGTCGCCTCAGGGCTGGGCATCACCGTGCTGCCCGCTTCGGCGAACAGCGCGCGATATCGCAACAAGCTGCTGAGGGTGATACCGTTCACCAATCCCGCGCCGTCGCGGCGCATCGCGCTGGCATGGCGCAAGAGTTTTGCCCGGGTGCAGGCTGTCGAGGTGCTCGCACAAGCCATAGCGCAAGCCAGAATTTCCGGCATCAAACTTTTGCGATAAGATCAAAAAATGTCGAAAAATGATTTGCCCTATCGTGAAAACGCCATGCTGAGACGGAGCTACAGCCTGATCGCGCCGCTGTATGACCTGTTTATAGCGCGACCAATGAAGCAGGCCCGTACCCGGTCGTTGCGCGCCTTGCCGACGATACATGAAGGGAAGGTATTGTTGAGCGGCATCGGTACCGGGCTCGATCTGCCCCTGCTGCCGAAGTTGCATCACTACACCGCACTCGACTTCAATGCCGCAATGCTGGAACGGGCGAAGCCACGCGGCGCGGGTTTGCGTGTGGAGTGGGTGATGGGTGACAGTATGGCCTTGCCGTTTCCGGACGCATATTTCGATCATGTCGTGCTTCACCTCATCCTTGCCGTTGTGCCACAACCCGGGCAATGCCTGAGCGAGGCTGCACGTGTGCTCAAACCGGGTGGCACCATTATCGTTCTCGATAAATTCCTGCGCCCGCATCAAACCGCATTGCTGCGTCGCGCACTCAATCCATTGTCGCGTCGCATTGCCACACGCATGGATGTGGTATTCGAAGATGTATTGAGTGCGGCTCCGGAGTTGAAAAAAGTCAGCGACATGCCTTTGCTTGCCGGGGGTTGGTTTCGCGGGATCGTGTTGCAAAAGAAATGAACGATAGCGGAGAAGCAGGGCTCTGTTCCCTCGATATGATGCTGATCTGAACAGGGCTGCCGGTTCGTTGTACTATCCATCAGTCAACCAGGCAAGGAACCTCGCGACATGCTGATCTGGCTGGAACTTCTGTTTTGTCTCGCCGTGATTGGCTACGCGGGCTACTTCCTGTCCCGCTATGGCGACATCATCGCCGAGAAAACCGGCATGTCCGCTTCATGGGTCGGTCTCATCCTGTTGTCCACCGCCACCTCGCTGCCCGAGCTGGCGACCGGAATTTCTTCTGTCAGTTTTGCCGATGCACCCAACATCGCCGTCGGCGATGTGCTGGGCAGCACGGTGTTCAACCTCGCTATTCTGGTGATGCTGGATGGGTTGTACAAACGCGAGACCCTGTATAGCCGCGCCGGACAGGGTCACATCCTGTCGGCTTCATTGGGCTCGATATTGATCGCATTCGCCGGCTTCAGTCTGCTGCTGGATCGCGCTGGCTTGAGTCCGGCCTTCGGTCATGTGGGCTTCTATTCGCCATTCATCATGCTGGTCTACCTGGTTGCGATGAGAGCGGTTTACAGCTATGAACATCGCACATTGGCCGAATATACCGAGGAGTCTGCCGAACGCTATCCGGGCGTGACGCTGCGCAGCGCTGTCAAGGGTTATGCACTGGCGGCGGGCGCGGTGGTGATCGCCGGTACATGGCTGCCATTCATTGCCAAGGACATTGCCGAGCAGATGGGCTGGGGGACCAGTTTTGTCGGCACCCTGCTGGTGGCGGGAGTGACATCCGCTCCGGAAGCGGCGGTCACAATTTCGGCATTGCGCATTGGCGCGCTGGATATGGCGATCGCCAACCTGCTGGGCAGTAACCTGTTCGACATCATTATTCTGGCGATTGACGATGTTTTTTATACCAAAGGGCCGTTGCTTGCCCATGTCGATGCCAGCCACGCGCTGACCGCATTTACTGCGGTGATGATGAGCTCGCTGGTGGCCGTGGGATTGGCCTTCCGTCCGCAAGGGCGCACGAAGCTGGGACTGACCTGGATCAGCCTGGGGTTATTCATGCTGTATGTACTCAACTCATGGATACTCTTCGAACATGCACATTGACAACATCAACTGGCATACGCTGACTGCCGATGAAGTCGCGCAGCGTCTGGAAACGACGTCGAACGGTCTGAGCCCGGAGCAGGCAACCAAACGGATGGCTCATTACGGCGCAAATGAACTCAGGGAAAAGAGAGCGCGTTCATCGTGGCGCATGCTGCTCGACCAGTTTTCCGATTTCATGATCATCGTGCTGATCATTGCGGCGATCATTTCCGGCATCGTCGGGGATATCGAGGACACCGTCGCCATCATCGTGATCGTGATTCTGAATGCGGTGATCGGATTCGTTCAGGAATATCGGGCGGAGCGTGCGATGGCCGCGCTCAAACGCATGGCCGCACCCTCGGCGACCATCGTGCGCGACGGGCGCATAGAGACCGTTGAAGCCCCCGCGCTGCTGCCGGGCGATGTGGTGTTGCTGGAAGCGGGCAATGTGGTACCAGCCGACCTGCGCCTGATCGAGGTGGCGCGGCTAAAGGTCGACGAGTCCGCGCTCACCGGCGAATCGGTCGCGGTGGAAAAGCAGATTGGCCTTATCCCGGAAAGCGATGCACCGCTCGGCGACCGCACCTGCCTGGCTTACAAGGGCACCATTGTCACCTACGGACGCGGACGCGGGCTGGTGGTGGCGACCGGGATGTACAGCGAACTGGGCAAGATTGCCACGCTGCTGGACGAAGACAGCGATACCAAAACACCGATGCAGAAACGGCTGGCGCAGTTCGGCCAGCGGCTGGCACTGGCCGCGCTGGCGATCTGCGTGCTGGTGTTCATTTTCGGGGTGATGCGCGGCGAGCAGCTGCTGCTGATGTTCATGACGGCGGTCAGCCTCGCGGTGGCGGCGATCCCCGAGGCGCTGCCCGCGGTGGTGACGATCTCGCTGGCCTTGGGGGCGCGCAAGATGGTCAAGCAACATGCCCTGATCAGGCGACTGCCCGCGGTGGAAACGCTGGGATCAGTCACTTATATCTGCTCCGACAAGACCGGCACGCTGACGCAGAACAAGATGCATGTCACCGCGATGTATGCCGACGATGTGCAGCACACCCAGTGGCCGACTGAGGGCGAACCCTGGTCCATGCTGCTGCGCGCGCTGGCGCTGAACAACGATGCGCACATCGACCATCACGGCAAGGCCAAGGGCGAGTCGACTGAGGCAGCGCTGCTGCACGCCGCGCACGAGGCCGGATACAACAAGGCGGAACTGGAGAAGGACGCACCGCGCCTGCTGGAGCTGCCGTTCGACGCCGAGCGCAGGCGCATGACGACGCTGCACACCGAGATCGACGAGGTGATCGCCTACACCAAGGGTTCGCCAGAGGCGGTATTGCCGCTGTGTGCGCGCAAGCTACTGGACAGCGGCGAAGCAGACATCGACCGCGATGCGTTGTTGAAGCAAGCAGAGACGATGGCGGCAGACGGGCTGCGCGTGCTCGCTTTTGCTTACCGGCGCTGGCCGACATTGCCCGATAGCATGCCGCATGCCGAAGTGGAAACGGAGCTGGTGTTTCTCGGCTTCGCCGGGCTGATCGACCCGCCGCGCGGTGAAGTAAAAGAGGCGGTGGCGCAGTGCCGTACAGCCGGGATCACACCGGTGATGATCACCGGCGACCATCCCGCGACGGCGCGTGCAATCGCACGCGAGCTGGGCATTCTTGTCAACGATGACGGCCGCGTGATGACAGGCGCAGAACTGGGGCAGCTCGACCAGGCGGCGTTCGAGGAAGTGGTCGAACACATACGCGTGTATGCGCGTGTCGATCCGGCGCAGAAGATCCGCATCGTGCAGGCCTTGCAGGACAAGCAGAAAGTGGTGGCGATGACCGGCGATGGCGTCAATGACGCGCCCGCGCTCAAAGCGGCCAACATCGGCATCGCGATGGGCAAGGGCGGCACCGACGTGGCGCGCGAGGCGTCGGACATGGTGCTGCTCGACGACAACTTCGCCACCATCGTGCATGCGGTGAAGCAGGGGCGGCGCATCTTTGACAACATCCGCAAGTTCATCAAGTACACCATGACCAGCAACGCGGGTGAAATATGGACCATCTTCCTCGCGCCGTTCCTCGGCTTGCCCATCCCGCTGCTGCCCATTCATATCCTGTGGATCAACCTGGTCACCGATGGTCTGCCCGGGCTGGCAATCACAGCCGAACCCGCCGAGCGCGGCATCATGCGCCGTCCGCCGCGTCCGCTCCGGGAAAGCATCTTTGCGCACGGCATGTGGCAACACATGATCTGGGTCGGATTACTGATGGGCGGCGTATGTCTTATGACCCAGGCGTGGGCATTGCATAGCGGGTCTGCACACTGGCAGACCATGGTGTTCACGGTACTCACCCTCTCCCAGATGGGACACGTGCTTGCCATACGCAACGAGAAGGCGTCGTTGTTCGGTGCGGGCATGTTTTCAAACCCGCTGTTGATGTTCTCCGTGCTGCTGACATTTGTGCTGCAGATGGCAACGATCTATGTGCCGATACTCAATCCGGTCTTCAAAACAGAAGCGCTGAGCATGGGTGAACTTTTACTTTGCCTTGCGCTATCCAGCGTGGTGTTCTTTGCAGTAGAAGTCGAGAAATTGCTTGTGCGACACGGGTGGATTTATCGCGGGAGTTGATCGCGTGATGAAGCGTGTATTGCATCAGGATTCCGGTAGAGGTAATTTTATACAGGCTGACAGTCTTTCGATATCTCAACGCAAACGGTTAGAATGTATTGCGTTGGCAGTATTGCCCGAATGCTGAATGATATTTTACGGAGACATACTGATGAAACGCTTTGCCCTGTTGATAGCCATGCTGTTCATGCCGCTGCTGTCATTCGCCTCGGAAGGAGCGGAACGGCTCGACCTTACC